>JBCDIY010000009.1:0-14636 GCA_038748435.1 Pseudomonadota bacterium
ATTTCTCGCAATCTGATTGTTGTTATTCTAAATTTCGTGTCACGAGTGATTAACCTGCACTAAGTCAGGTATTATCGCATATTTAGTGCAGGCTTAAAATTTCAAATCTCAAAGAATATATAAAAATTTTATTTTGCATAGGTGTGAAATGAGTGATCGAACTTTAATTACTAATTCTTTTTCAACAACACAATTATCAGCCGGACAACGAGTTTATCCTTGGATAGTTTGGTTTCTTGCTTCAAGTTTTATTTTTTATAAATATGTATTGCAAGTTTCGCCAAGCATTATGGTCAATGAATTGATGCATGTGTTTTCGTTGACAGGTGCAACCATGGGGAATTTAGCTGCATTTTATTTTTATGCTTATTTATTAATGCAAATTCCAGCAGGGGTTTTACTCGATAGATACAATCCTAAGTATCTAATTGCTTGTGCAATTGTCGTGTGTGCTATTGGAGCATTTATTTTTGCTCATGCGCAGCAATATCCTATTGCAGCTATAGGCCGCTTATTGATAGGTCTAGGCGGTGCATTTTCAGCAGTAGGGGCAATGAAATTAATTTCCCTTTGGTTTCCCGCAAAAAAATTTGCCTTAGTCTCCGGTTTAATGATGACTATGGCAATGTTAGGTGCTATGGGCGGTGAAGCACCACTTGCAATTGTTATGAGACATTATGGTTGGCGTCAGACAATGCTGGATTGTTTTTGGTTGGGTATAATCCTCGCAGTTTTGTTTGTAATGATTATTAAAAGCGATCAGGTAAAAAAGAATATCTCGAAAAAAATCACAACATTTCGCCAAATAGGTTTGGATTTTAAAAAATTAATGGCAAATAAATCAACTTGGTTAATTGCAATTTACTCGGGCTTAGCATTCGCACCAATTTCCGCATTCGCTGGCTTGTGGGGTATCCCTTTTTTAATGCAAGCCTATGGAATTAACCGGGAATTAACAGCAAGTCTAGTTTCACTCGTTTTTATTGGTTTTGCTGCCGGCTGTCCTTTCGCAGGTTGGCTATCAGATAAAATAGCTAAACGTAAACCCCTTATGATAATTGGAACTAGCATGACAATGTTGCTATTAACATTAATTATTTATTTTAATTACTTCACACTTGCTCAACTGGCAGTCGTATTATGTGGATTTGGTTTTTTTGCTGGATTTTTCTTTATCTCTTTTGCCTATATCAGAGAATTACATCCGACTTACATGAGTGGCACTTCGATTGCATTTATTAATTTATTTAATGCCTCAATGGGAGCTATTTTTGAACCGTTAATCGGTAAACTGCTAGATATCGGTTGGCAACATAGATTGATTAATGGCATACGTTTTTTTTCTCTGCAAGACTATCAGCATGCATTATTTGTATTGATACTTGCTTTGATCGTAGCGTTACTAATGCAATTGCTGATTAAAGAAACGCATTGTATGCAAGTGCATAAATCAATTGATCATTGCGAATGATTAGAAGGCGTTAATTTACTAATTACAGTTTTGAGACGTTGAATTTCATCCGGAGCGAATTCTTTATAATGTTCGCTGCCGAAATTCAATCCTAAAAAAACATTAAGGCCAATGCCTTTAAGTAAATCTATACCTTTAATATTGACGTAATGCATTTCATTAACATGTTCGCCTGCCCATGCGGTTAATCTTTCTAACGTATCAAAGACTAGCATGAAATGCTGTTGTTTATATTCAGTAAATAAGGGTGAGAATGGCTCTTCAGCAGAAATGGCTTCTTTTCTTGTTGGCAGAAATAATTCGGTCCTAAAAAAGGCGGCATAAAATTTATTTACAAAACTTTGTTCGCCTTGGCTTTTATAAGTCTGTTGTAAGAGTTGATCTAATTCTGTCATTGATTTTTCTCTCTAGCGAAAAAAGTATACATTGTCGGTACGACAAATAAAGTAAATAATGTGCCGATTAACATACCGCTGGCAATCACTAAGCCAATATCAAAGCGGCTCACAGCGCCGGCGCCACTGGCTAGTAGTAAGGGGAATACTCCTAATACCATCGCAGCTGTTGTCATAAGTATAGGACGCAAGCGAATACTTGCAGATTTTTCAATGGCTTCACGTTTAGTTAAACCTTCTTCTGTTTGTAGTTGATTAGCAAAATCGACCATAAGGATGCCGTGTTTGCTGATTAAACCAATTAAAGTGATCAAGCCAATTTGCGTATAAATATTTATACTCGCCAAACCGATATTTAAAAATATTAATGCACCACATATCGACATCGGTACGCTGATTAATATGATTAATGGATCACGAAAACTTTCAAATTGTGCGCTCAATACCAAAAATATAATCAGTATGGCGAAAAAGAAGGTATAGACTAACGCATTACCTTCCTGCATAAATTGACGTGATTGACCGGCGTAATTAACGGTAAAACCTTTAGGTAGAATTTTATTTGCAGTTTGTTGCAAAAAGTTGAGTGCATCACCGATGGTGCGTCCAGGCATCATTAAACCTTGTATCGTCGCTGAATTTAATTGATCGAATTGGGTTAAACTATTCGGAGTTACCGTACGTGAGATACTCGCAATAGTCGAAAGTGGAATGGTTTGTTTCGATGCGGTCTGGACATAGATATTATTGATCTGGTCGGCATTTAAGCGGTAGCGTCGCAAGACTTGCGGAATTACTTCATAGCTACGGCCAGAGATGCTAAAGCGATTAATATTATTACCACCAAAGGCTGCTGCAAGAGCATTACCAATATCTTGCATACTGATTCCCATCTCTGCGGCTTTGGAGCGATTAACGTGAATTTCAATTTCTGGCCGATTAAATTTCAAACTATTATCAGCAAATAGAAACAAACCACTTTTCATCGCCACATTGTAAATCGCTTGACTGACTTTATAAAGCGATTTTTCATTGTTAGTGGTAGTGACGACAAATTCAATCGGTAAACCATCACCGGAAGTTGGTAATGGCGGTAAAGGAAATACAACGGTTTTTAAGCCAGCAACTTGGCCTAATTTTTTTTGTACGATGCGATTGAGTTTAGCTTGTGACAGTTTGCGTTCATTCCACGGTTTTAACATCAAACCGGAAATCACATTATTTACGGCACCAGCGCCATTAATCACAAAATAATCTTGTGTAGCTGTGAGTTGCGCATAGATTTTACTGAATTCGTGAGTAAATTTAGTTACATAGTCAATATTGGCGTATTCAGGCGCATTGGCAGAAACAAATAACACACTTTGATCTTCTTGTGGTGCGAGTTCTTTTTGCGTGTTGTCATAAAGAAAATAGCAGCTCGACAAAACCGCGATGGCAAATACAACAACAACCGGGCGGAAATTTAAAGTATTGTGTAAGCGTTTTTGATAAAAGTTTTTTAATTTATCAAAAATTTTATCGATGAACTTTACAAAACGGCCTTCTCCTGAAGTTGCCGTCAGCAATTTGGAACACATCATTGGTGATAGAGTTAGTGCAATCACGCCAGAGATAATCACCGTCGCTGCTAAAGTGAAAGCAAATTCTTTGAATAATGTTCCAGTGATACCACTCATAAAACCAATTGGTGCATAAACGGCCGCTAGAGTAATAGTCATGGCAATGATAGGTAAGGCAATTTCTTTCGCCCCTTTTAAAGAAGCTTGAAAAGGCGACATACCGTCCTCAATATGGCGATATATATTTTCTACGACAACAATAGCATCATCGACAACTAAGCCGATGGCTAACACCATCGCTAGTAAAGTTAATAGGTTAATGGAATAACCTAAAGCTAACATGAGCGAGCAAACCCCAATTAGCGATAAGGGAATGGTAATTACCGGAATAAACACCGAGCGGATCGAACCTAGAAATAAAAAGATGACGATAATGACGATTACCGTGGCTTCGGCAATCGTGCGGATAACTTCATGAATCGAAGCCCTAATGTAGTTCGTTGCATCATAAACTATTTTTGCATGAAGATTAGGTGGAAAATTATGCTCCAGGTCTGGTAATGTTTGTCTAACTTTAGAAATGACAGTCAATGGGTTTGCAGTCGGCGTTGCAGTGACACCGATGAAAATTGCTTTTTTACCATTAAAAGTGACTAAGGAATCATAATTTTGCGCGCCGAGTTTAACATCAGCGATATTGCGTAATCGCACTAATGAGCCATTGACGCTTTTGACGACAATATTGCCAAACTGTTGCGCATCATGTAAATCGGTTTTCGCATTTAAATTATAGGCAACGTATTCACCCTTAGTCGCTCCAGCAGCACTTAAGAAATTTTTACTACGAAGTGCATTGGCAACATCAGTCGGTGTAATTCCTAGTGCAGCCATCTTCGCCGGTTTTAACCATACGCGCATGGCAAAGGTACTATCACCAAAAATTTCAGCATTAGCTACACCAGTGATAGTTTCTAATTTGGGTTGTACCACTCGGGTTAGATAATCGGTAATTTGTTCTGGAGACATTTTGTTGCTATTAAAACCAATATACATTAAAGCAATTTGTGAGCCCGTGTCTTTCTGAATAACAGGTTCTTCGGCTTCTTGTGGAAGTTGATTGCGTACTTGCGCTACCTTACTCATAATGCTGGTGAAAGCTTCATTCGGTGGGAAGTTTAATTTGATATAAGCTTTAATAACACTGGTGCTTTGTGAGCTGGTGGCGGTGACGTAGTCGATGCCATCAGCACCAGAGATGACTTTTTCTATGGGAGTTGTTACAAATCCTTGCATGAGCTTGGCATTTGCCCCAGGATAGACTGTGGTCACAGTGATCACAGTATTTTCCATTTTGGGATATTCTCGCAAGGTTAATTCTGTTAACGCGCGTAAACCGAAAACAAAAATAAGAATACTCACCACGCAAGCAAGTACAGGACGTTTGATGAAAATATCTGTTAATTGCATTACATTTTTACATCATTGTTGATAACGACATGCGAGCCGTTCTCTAATTTTAACTGCCCTGAAGTCACAACAACATCTCCAGGTTTGATGCCACTTTTAATTGCGACGAGATTGCCACGGCTACGACCTAAATCGACACTATGACGAGCAACTTCGAGTATCGGTTTACCTTTCTTATCTTTTCCAGTTTGTTTCACGACAAAGATGGAGTCACCAAAAAGACTATAAGAGATAGCAGTTTGTGGCAGTGTGATCACATGATCTTGTTGTGGAAGTAAAATCTTAATATCTGCAAATAACCCAGGATACAATTTCTTATTAGAATTAGGTACAGTGGCTTGCACTAATATGTTATGGGTTTGTGTATCTACTTCAGCATTTAATGCGGTAATTTTACCTTTGAATACTTGATTAGGGTAAGGTTGCACATGAAGCTGAATTGGTTGATTAACATAAAGCGAAGTGATGTATTGCTCAGGTAAATAAAATTCAACAAAAATAGGATTGACCGATTGTAACGTCACCATATTAGTGCCAGGTGAAATATATTCGCCTAAATTGATCATACGGATTCCAAGCTTACCGTCAAAAGGCGCGCGTATATTTTTTTGTGCGATAATTGCTCTGACACGTTCGAGTTGCGCTTGAGCTTGTTTCATGTCAGCTTCGTTTTTATCAACTTCAGATTTGGATGCTGCATTTTTTTTCAACAAACTTGCTAGACGCTGATAATTTAACTTCGCCAAATTGTAAGCGGCAGTGTAATTTTTTAAGTCAGCTTGTTCAACATTATCGTTTAGGGAGACTAGCAAATCACCTTTGTGCACATATTGACCAGATTTAAAGAATATCCCAGTCACTTTACCTGCTTGCTCAGATGTAATGTTAACACCTTGGATGGCCTGAAGGCTGCCTACAGCTTCAATATCAGGTTGCCAAGTTTTCGCTTTTGCCACAGTTGTGGTGACAGCAGCTGGCGGTGGCTTAAATGAAGCAAAGAATTGCTTAATAAAGTAGGCTCGTAGAGCATCCCAACCGAATACTCCACCGAATACCAGAATTAACAAAATAATTGTAATTGTCATGCGTTTACGCATGTTTACTCCATTTGGATAATATTTAAACAATATTTGTTCAATAAAAAAACAATTATACCTGTGAATACTGCCATTATATCATGTTAATTTTTTATGCGGGTAGGTTATTTTAAACAAAAGTATGAATTATATAAGATAGAGATTAAATTTAAACATCATTTTTCTTTTTATCTTTTGAAATGAAAAACACTAAAAAACACAATTAGTTTATATTTGCTATATTTTCTAAATAAAAGTGAGTATAAGTGGTTAACGGAGATGGATATGATCAAAAAAACAACACCTATATTGGCAATTATATTTACAATGATTGTTCTAACCGCATGTGGTGGAGCGCGTAGAGAAGACTTAGGTATGGTTGCTGGCGGGGTCGCAGGTGGCTATTTAGGCAGTGCACTCACCAATCGGAGTACTTTGGGTACCATAGGTGGTGCTGTCGGTGGTGCGTATTTAGGTAGAGAGCTAGGTAGACGTTCACGTTAAACGATAAGTAAAATTAAAGTATGCAAATATTTGATGCACACTTTCATATTATAGATAAAGCTTATCCATTAATACCGAACCAGGGTTATTTACCTGATGAGTTTACCGTTGATGATTATTTAGCGTGTACGCAAACGTTAAATATTTCAGCTGGGTGTATCGTATCGGGTTCTTTTCAAGGGTATGATCAAAACTACCTCATTGCCGCACTAGCTAAGCTCGGTAAAAACTTTGTTGCAACAACTCAATTACCTTTCGATGCGACCGATGAAACTATCTTATTTTTAAATCAGCAAGGTATAAGAGGGGTAAGATTTAATTTATATCGTGGTGAATCAATCGCAGCAAAATCATTATTAAATTTTGCCAAGCGAGTTTATGAACTTGCTCATTGGCATATGGAAATTTATGTTGATGCAAAACAATTAATTGAATTAGAAGCCACGCTATTAAAATTACCCAGTGTTAGTATCGATCATTTAGGGTTAACAAAAGTTGGATTTAATGTCTTATTACGTTTAGTTGCTAAGGGAATAAAAGTTAAAGCTTCAGGATTTGCAAGGGTTAACTTTGATGTCAAAACTGCGTTGACAGAGATTTATGCTGCCAATCCTCAGAGCTTAATATTTGGTACTGATTTGCCCGGCACGCGTGCACCTAGAGCGTTTAATGCTTCTGATATAGATTTAATTAAAACGAATTTTTCTGAACCTGCTGTGAAACAAATCTTTTGGGACAATGCGATGGCATTTTATCGTCTTAGTTAAAGTTGTAATGATTGCCTATTGAAAATTTGATCCTATGTAATGCAATTAGTCAATATATAAATATTTTGATCTACACTTACTTGCCAAGCGATACTTATTAATCAGTACAGAAAAAATTTTGCTTATAATACAACGTAATTGATAAAAAGCAGTTTTATCAATACCGCTAAATTAAGAAATAATTTAGAACAATCAATAATTTTAAAACATCTATTTTTATAGGGTTTGTTTGTTCGTATATGAAGTTAGCTTTGCTATAATCAGGATGTGAAAAAAAAATTACCAAGGAAAGGAGGCTGCCATGGCGATTATTCAAGTAGGTAAAGGCAGTTACACAACCGACCTTCAACCGGGTTTATCCGGGCCTTTAGATTTCAATGGCGAACCCATTTCCCCCTTAGTTAGCGAAAATATCACTGGAGCAATTCCAACAAATGACTGGTGGTCATCTGTTGTATTTCCGTTATTTGGTGATGATTACTCAGCACCGCTATACGCACATCCATTGGCAGTAGAAGCGGATGCTGATGGTTTGGTCATAGGATACACGGATACCCCATTGATTCTTGATTCAGCAACCAAACCGTCGATCGAATATAAATATCCATATCGTGCTGATTTAAAAGTTGGGCTTGAGGACCTTAATGCAGACAATACATTGTTAGATGGCTATTCCGATTGGACAGTGACGACGCAATGGAATGATAGTGATTCAGCTAATAGTTTAAATGCGACAATGGGTCATGGTATGCCATTTGTTTATTTTATTCGAGAAGGTGATGCAAAAGCGAGTATCGAAGTAATAGAAAGAGCACCAGACAGCCCTATTGGACAACCTAATGAAACAACACAAACTTTTGAGATTAACGGCGTTAATGGGACCTACAACGGTGGTGAATTTGATTTTAATTTGTTATTAAATTCTGTTGGCGAGAGTCCCCGCGAAGTTGGCGATGTTGCGCAAATAAAAATATCGATAGATAACGATGGAGATGGTGATTTCGACTATAGTCAGACTTATGATTTTATTCCGCTTGATGCTGCCACAGGAAGTTATGAAACTTATAATCAAGATGAAACTCGAGGTGTTGGCGCGGAAACCATTGGCGAATTAACCGATTTAACCAATGCCAATGTCAAAGTTGAAGTTTGGAAACCTTTTGGAAGTTGGGATGTGCAGTTGCAAACAGGCGACAGTTCTTTTTTACAATTACCTTTTAGTGATTTAACTATTGCAGGAGAAACAACTGACAACCAATTCTTTTTTAACTCAGACGGTACATTAACCGCAGATGCTGGAATCTTAGAAATTATTTCAATTGCATTCAGTGATGCCTCCGACACCTCACTTTGGGATGGCCCAGGGAATATGTGGTATAACGAAAATGGTGCAATTGGCCTGACGATTAACGGCGCGCATTATGGATTTTTTGCTCCAACCGAAGCGCAATGGGAATTTGTCGAGAATACTATTGTGTCTGATTTAAATGGCGCGGATTATTTTTCAGTTGCGGTGTTGCCTGATGCAGAAATAGAGACTTTGCTATTATTTCAGCAGCACGCTTATGCGTTTCCAACCGATACCACGGTAACGTATGAATATGACCAAGATAATGCCGAAGTTATAACGAATTATGAAATTACCACAGAATTAAAAGAAGTCGGCTTTTCCGATGATCCGCTGGTTAGTTTGTATCGTCATCAATGGTTAAATACCGATGATGAATTGACAGATTATAGTTATGAGTCACCGCGTGGGGAAATGAAATTATTTGTCGGTAGTGAATTCACCACAGTCATGCAATATCATGGTGTACTGCCAAGTTTACCTTTGTTTTTAACTGATGAACAAAGCCAAGAGTTATATCAATTAGTCGATGTTGCTTATACAGATATTGCTGGACGGGCTATTATTTTTCCGCAGCAAGATACTTATGCCGCTGGCAAAGAACTTAATAAATTAAGTGAAATTGTGAAAATTGCTGATCAAGTCGGCCATGATACAGCACGCGATGATATTTTAGATTTCTTAAAAGCTGAATTAGAAGATTGGTTCACGTTTGAAGAAAGCACAGTGGACAGCACAGATAAACATTTTTATTACAATGAAGAATGGGGAACATTACAAGGATATCCCTCAAGTTTTAATAGCGACAGAGAACTTAATGATCATCATTTTCACTATGGTTATTTTGTTCAGGCAGCTGCGACCATTGCTCAATACGATCAACAATGGGTGCAAGACTGGGGTGGCATGGTCGATTTATTGATTGCAGATGTCGCTGGTTTAAATCGTGGTGGTGAGTATCCATTTTTACGCAATTTTGATCCGTACGCTGGACATTCTTGGGCTTCGGGACATGGTGCATTTGCTTCAGGAAATAATCAGGAATCTTCATCTGAAGCAATGAATTTTAATGGCTCGGTAATCCAATGGGGTACATTTAGTAATAATACTGAAATTCAAGAATTAGGTATTTATTTACATACGACTGAAAAAGAAGCAATTGAACAATATTGGTTTGACATCGATGAAGCAGTTTATCCACAAGGTTATTTATATGATAACGTTGGCATTGTTTGGAGTGATGGCGGTGCACATACGACATTCTTTTCTGGTGAACCAGAATTGATTCACGGCATAAACTTTTTGCCATTGACTGGCAATCATCTTTATTTAGGTCATCATGTGGATAGTGTGCAAGAAAATTATGAGCAAATCATCGCACTCAATGGCGGTCAAGAAGATCAATGGGTAGATTTAGTTTGGCAATTTCAGTCGTTTTACGATGCCGATGCAGCAATAGAAAAATTTGTTGCGAATCCTGATTATTCACCAGAACAAGGTGAATCAACGCCACATACGTTTCACTGGCTTTATAATATGCAAGCACTAGGTCAATTAGAAACAACGATTACTGCAGACACACCGTTTTATGCGGTATTTAATAAAGATGGCAATATTACTTATACAGCATTCAATCCGACTGCTGTAACGGTGATAGTGACTTTTTCCGATGGTACCACTTTAGAGTTGGCACCGAATGACTTTATTGCACAAAACAGTGAGAAAACCTGGTCATTGTTAGATGGTGATACCGTTCCAGATCCAGATCCAGACCCCGATCCTGATCCTGATCCGGATCCTGACCCAGACCCCGATCCGGATCCAGACCCTGATCCGGATCCTGATCCAGACCCCGATCCGGATCCTAGCGCTGATATTATTGGTACGGATGCTGCAGAAACGATTTATGGTACCGGTGCCGGTGAGATTATTAGTGCAAAAGCCGGCGATGATATTATTCATGGTCTAGGTGGTGATGATACATTGTTGGGTGATGCGGGTAATGATGTTTTGCATGGCAATGGCGGTAATGATGATTTGCAAGGTGGTGCAGGCAATGATATTTTGCACGGCAATTCTGGTGACGATATCTTACAAGGTGGCGAAGGCGATGATAGTCTTTATGGAAATGGTGGTAATGATATTTTAATCGCCGGATTGGGTAAAGACTTTTATCATGGTGGTGCTGGGAATGATATATTTAAGATTGAAAATTTAGCAGATTCAACAGCAACAGAGCTAGATTTTATTCAAGATTTTAATCCAGGCGAAGATAAGTTAGATATTTCCGCCATAAACGTGAGTAGTATTGATGATTTAAATATTACTTTCTTAAATAGTTTTACTTTCCTTTCTATTATTGACACTAGCTTTGAAATCCAATTACTGGGAACACTTGATTTACAATCGACAGATTTTATATTTACTACGAATCCCGACCCTGATCCGGACCCTGATCCAGATCCCGACCCCAATCCAGATCCTGACCCAGACCCGGATCCTGATCCGGACCCGGATCCTATCGCTGATATCATTGGATCAGACGCTGGAGAAACAATTTATGGTACGGGAGCTGGTGAAATTATCGTCGCCAAAGCTGGTGATGATGTAATTCATGGATTAGGTGGTGACGATACTTTGCAAGGAGATGAAGGTAACGATGTCTTGCATGGAAATGCCGGTAATGACAACCTAGAAGGCGGCACCGGTAATGATACTTTACACGGTAATAGTGGTGATGATGAACTATCTGGTGGTGATGAGAGAGATTTTCTCTACGGTAACGACGGTAATGATATCCTCACTGGTGGAGCTGGTGCAGATTTTCTTGTTGGTGGCATCGGCAGTGATATCTTTCGTTTTTCCTCGTTAACAGATTCGACACTACAAGCGCGAGATACGATAGAAAGTTTCACTAGTGGTGAGGATAAAATTGATCTCGCAGCGCTAAATATCACTATCACTGATGTAGCAGTCAGTCAAAGTTCAGGGAAAACTTTTGTGAATGTGAATAATACCTCTTTTTCCATAGAAATACTAGGCACAGTGCAATTGGTAGAAACTGATTTTATCTTATAAAACTTGGATAATTATTATAATAATTTTTTCTACATACATGCAGTGGATATTTACTTTTTGTCTTTAATCGTCGGTAGAAAAATAGTAACTTGTAAACCCTGTCCTTGAACATTTTGTAGCGAAATATCTCCACCATGACTGCGAATAATATCTCTAGCTGTTGCTAGTCCCAATCCCGATCCACTGTTCTTGCTTTGCCGCGCTTTGTCTAAACGATAAAATGGTAAAAACACTTTTTCTAATTCACTCTCAGGAATGCCTGGCCCATCATCGATGATTTTTATCATTACTTGGTGGTTTTTATGAGATAGATTGATTTGCAAATGGGATGCGTATTTAGTGCCATTAGAAATAATGTTTTCCAAGGCACGTCGTAACGCTATTCTGCGGCCGAGTATAATGATACGATGATTATTATCTGCAAATTCTATTTGCTGATCTAATTCTTCTAAATCGTCTACGATGGTTTGCAATAAAGCAGTTAAATCAACTTGGTTGACCACTTCTTGTTGATAATCGTGATTTGCAAACGTTAATATAGATTGAATCATCGTCTCCATTTGTGATAGATCCTGTTGCATCTTCAACGTGGTTTTTTCTTCAGGTAAATTTTCTAGACGCAATTGCAAACGTGTGATAGGTGTGCGTAAATCATGAGAAATTGCGGCGAGCATTTGTGTGCGAGCTTGCAATAATTGTTTTAAGTTAGCTTGCATATGATTAAATTCTCGCAGCGCAATTTTGGTGATCCTTGGCCCAATTTCTGGAATAGGTGGGGCATTAATATCTTTAGAAAACCGGTTAATTCCACCGATAAAATAAGTAAGTGGCAAGCTCAATCGCCGAATAATATATAGACATAAACTGATTAATGCTATCAGCCAAACAGCTAAAGCAGCAGCAAATTGTATTTTTACCGTCACAGGACGAAAAATATGTGTGCTAATGTGTAAAAAATATTTTTTGCCAATTGGAAATGTAAGACGGACGTGATTAGGGTTCTTTAGAACTTGTTGGCGAATCACATTGACGTTGACAGGGTAAATCGGTAAGAAGATTTTCTTTGGCTTTAACGTAAGACGTAAGTGAATACCAGGTTCGCGTAAAAAAGGTAAAGCTTTCTTCGCTTGCTCAGGTTGAATTGAACGAGCTAATTTAACGATTTTGACAATTCTATTAGCGATGCGATTTGGTGTCAAATAACTATGATTTAAACGCCAATAAGCATTGAAAATAAAAAAACCGCAAATAAATAGTGTAAAAAAGCCACAGATTAAAATAAAAAACGTTTGTCGGGTAAAATGTTTTATTTGCATTTATTGATCCATTACAACATTAATGTCTGCATTAAATTGATATCCACCACTACGTACAGTAGATATAACCTGTGGATTTTTTGGATCGATCTCAATTTTTTTTCTTAATCTGGCGATTAAAACATCGATACTGCGGTCAAAAGGAGTAGCTTCTAAACCTCGAGTGATTTCTAATAATATATCTCGGGTGAGTATACGTTTTGGATTTTCAATAAACGCAGTTAATATTTGAAATTCTCGTTGACTTAGAGAAATATTAATATCATTAATATCAATTAAACATCGTCTAGCTCTATCAAAACGCCAATTAGCAAAGGAAATGATAGGTAAGTAAGAACTAAATTTTGAAAATCTCGCTTGGCCTAATTCACCATCTTCTGTGCGGCGCAGCAATGCTTTAATTCGTGCAAGTAATTCTCGTGCACTAAAGGGTTTGGCTATAAAATCATCGGCGCCGACTTCTAAACTAAATACTCGATCTGCTTCGGATCCTGCAGCACTTAACATGATAATGGGTAAACTCGATTTTTCCCGAATTTGTTGGCATAAATTTATTCCATCTGTTCCTGGCAACATAATATCGAGGATAATTAGTTTAATTAAATGATTGCCAAGGCATTGCCACATTTGTTTTCCATCATGTGCGGGTACTAATTCAAAACCTCGTGGTTTCAAATAAATACTTAATTCATGGCAAATTTCAGTATCATCATCGACAATTAATAGTTTAGTTAAGTTCATATATCGTATTTAATCATATTAAAAACAAAAAATTTTATCAATCTAATTGCATATGTAACAAAGCCGTTACAAATTCACATCGACATGAAATTTTATTGTTACTTGTTCTTTTTATACTGTCCTCTGTAATCAATTAGAGGAGTTACCACATGAAAATTAAATCTAAAGTTATTGCTAGTTCTATCCTAATATTGTCTTTAACTAGCATTGCCTATGCAGCAGATAATAATCTCATGACTTTGCAAAAACCAACCGCAATTAAAGCAGAGAAATTACGCTTTAATCATCATATAAAGCACTGTCAACGTCATTTTATGAAACTTCGCCAAATAAGGCGTCATAGTTTCGCAATGTCTTGGCGTCATGCTTTCAATCAAGGCAAGCAACTATCTGCAAGCCAAGCAAAATTGATTGCTAAAGCAGCAAGTATACTATACACTAATCAAAAATTGAACATTGGGGTGATAAAAACTATAAAGGCGCCGAATGGTCATATAAATTATGCAATTCCTTTATTAAATCAACAAGGTAATGTGGTTAGAACCATAGAAATGAATGGCATAAATGGTCATGTTGTTAAATCTTGGTAATAGGTGCAGTATGAAATTTTTCCGTAACGGTATGTTTGGAATAGTTTTTCTCAGTGTTATGTTAACTTCTGGCATTGCCAATGCAGGTGTTTTTCGACGCTGCCAGGTAGTTAATATTGCTGGAATTCACTATCGTTGGTGTGAAGGGAGGTTCCGACCAGGCCCACCTTGGTGGCGCCATCACCGTCGTAGATGGCGGCGTCGACATCACTTTCGTCGTTGTTATGTTCGAGTTACCCCTTGGGGACGTGTGCGCAGATGTGAACGTTGGTAATTGAAAAATTACGCTAGAGCCAATTTCATCATCCTAATGAAATTGGC
>JBCDIY010000010.1:0-14067 GCA_038748435.1 Pseudomonadota bacterium
CATTGGTTTAAATTAAATGAATTCTACGATGAAGTTCAGAGAATTATTAAAGCCGATGGAATTATAGCCGCTTGGTGTTACAATAAATTTCGAACTGATGACCCTGAGCTCAATTTAATTGTCGATAAATTACATCAACTGATAACAAATCCGAATGTATTACATCAAAGCAGAAAATATGTGCATGAAGAATATAAAACTATTCCCTTCCCTTTTAAAAAGATAACTACGCCTAATTTCTACATGACAGAAACTGTAGATTATGATTTTCTTATTAATTACTTAGAAACTTATCCAGGAATAATTGAGCTGCGACAAAACAATGGGAATAAAAATATTGATGTGCTTTATCAAGAATTGAAAAAGCTTTGGGGCCATAGCAAACAAAAAAATAAACTCATTTGGCCTTTGTATTTGCTTGTCGCAAAAGTAAATTCTTAAAAAGACTTTGATTCTTGCTGCAATTTGTTTACGGCTACGTATTCAACTCAGCATAAATAGCAAAAATAGTCCGAGAAAAATCCGATAGAGCGCAAACCAACGCATGCCTATTTTTTCTATCACTCGTAGAAACAATGTAATACATATATATGCACTCACTGCCGATATAAGTGTACCAGCGATTATACTACCCCAATCGACTGCTTGTGGTGATTGCATTAGTTCAACCAATTTCAACAGTCCGGCAAAAAAAATGACTGGGATTGACAATAAAAAAGAGAATTCTGCTGCAGCTTTACGTTTAAAACCTAAAAACAACCCTGCGGTGATAGTAATGCCAGAACGTGATGTTCCTGGTATTAAAGCGATGGCTTGTGCCAGGCCAATTGATAAACTTTGCCAAACATTCATTTGTTGTAAAGTTTTCTGGCGTCGACCCAGCACATCCGCTAACCAAAGTACAATACCAAACCCTATCGTAGTGACAATGATTAAATGCGGATAACGTAAATTAGAACCGATTAACAAATTGATTAAAAACCCGAGGATACCAACGGGAAAGGTAGCAATTATTATATAACCGACTAAACGAGCATTATTTGCATCCTTAGTAGATTGTGATGTAAAACATAAGGCTACTATCGAATGTAACATCAACCAAAGTTTTTTTCTAAAATACCAAATCACAGCAAACAAGGTGCCGACATGCACTGCGACATCAAACGCTAACCCTTGATCCGGCCAACCGGTCAAAGAAGGAATAAGAATAAGATGTGCAGAACTTGAGATAGGGAGAAATTCAGTAATCCCTTGAACGATCGCTAATGTAATCACCTGCATCCATGACATCCCTACTATCCTTGTTTACAAATGAATGGTACCAATAAATACTTTTTCAACGGCACCAGAAAGCCAATAACCGTCTTCTTTTAATTCTACAATCAGTTCGCTTTGGTTTAGTCGCACGGTCACTCGATTGGCCAAATACTGCCATAAATGGCCACATGCGACAGCAGCGCAAGCACCACTACCACAAGCTTGCGTTTCGCCAACCCCTCTTTCATATACCCGCATAGCGATAGTGTGCTTATCTAGCAATTGAATACACTCTAAGTTAATTCCCTCAGGGAAACATGGATTGTTGTTTAAAGCTTCACCAAATTCTACTAAAGGAAATTCTGTTAAACTATCAACGACAATCACACAATGAGGATTAGCAAAAGAAACGAGTCCAGCTTGATAGTTTTTTTGTTGATAGGGTAACTGATAATGCATTTGCCGTTGGGAAAAATTCGCTGGGATTTTGTTTGGCAACCATATTGGTTGACCCAAGTTAACTGCGAAATGGTTGTTTTCTTGGCGACTGGTAGGATAAATTTGATCTGCAACTTGCAGCAAAAAAGCGTGTTGTTCCTGTTGTACAGTCGTTGCTAAAAAACTTGCGATTGCACGCAAGCCATTACCACATTGTTGTACTTCACTGCCATCACTATTGTAAATTTTTATTGGATAACTCATTTGATTATGCTGAATCAGTATCGGTGAGCCAATCATTAATAACTGATCACAACCGACGCCATAATGCCTAGACGCCAAATGATGAATTTGGCTAGTTGATAAGCTGATGGGCTGCTGTGTGGCATCGATAACAATAAAGTCATTCCCAGATGCCTGCATTTTAGTGAAGTTTATTTGCATTTAAATTAAATCTCTAAACATACTGTTGTTATATTTAGGCTTATTTAGTTTTATGAGATTTATGCATCTGCGATTTGGGTAAATATAATGCACCTTACTGACCACAGGCAGATAAACTCAATGAAACTATTACCAAAATTATACCAACAGATAAATATTTGCTAAATATTCTCATTATCCAAAAAATCCTAAAAGTTTTATTATATCGTGTAATGCATTAATATTCTTGGGATTTTGTAAATTCAGTATATTTTACTCTAATCCATAAATTGCCAGGAAAGTATAGTTACAGTAGAATAAAGCCATAGTATTTAAAAAGATGAAACTAATATGCCAAGCAACGAAACCACGCCCATGCAAGCTGAAGAAATCAACCAAGCTTTGCAGATACACGAAGCAGAATTTTCCATTTTTGAATTGCAAGGTTTTCTCGCCGCTATTGTCTGTTTACCGAAATTCGTTGAACCTAATAAATGGATGTCACATTTAAATTTGGGACAGTGCAAGTTTAATGATAAATTAGAAAAACAAAACTTAGAAAAACAAATTATCGCCTATCAAGAACTGCTAAACATCGAAATCAGCACCAATCGCTATATCCCTAGTTTTTTTCTCGATGAAGAAAATGCTGACGCAAACATAGAACTAACCATGTTCGCTTCTGACTGGGCGAAAGGATTTCTACGTGGATTAGAGGTAGAAATCGATTTAGTTAAGCGGCTTTTTAACCCAACTTTAATTCCCATGATATTCCCGATTTTAATGTTATACGTCGATATCTCCGATGAATCATTAAAAGCTTTATTACCTGCAGAAGCTAAGGTGGATGAGTTACAGGAAATGCAGCTGATGTCGATGATGGTTTTACCAAAAATTGTCACAAAATTACATCAACAACTACATCATCACAACGGTGTAACACTCTCTGAAACAATACATTAATAAACTTATGTCAAATGATAATCAGCCCATCATAGTTGAACCAGAAAAAGCAGCACAATATAGTATAATTTGGTTACATGGCCTAGGTGCTGATGGCAATGACTTTGTGCCTATCGTTAACGAGTTAAACCCACTTAAGCACCCGATTCGATTTGTTTTTCCACATGCACCAATACGTCCGGTAACACTGAATCAAGGCATGATGATGCGCGCCTGGTTTGATATTATCGCTATCGATCCCAATGCACCGGAAGATATACAAGGCTTGCAAGCGTCACAAAAATTGATTCATGAATTGATCGCTACAGAAAAAAATAAAGGTATCGAATATCAAAATATTTTTCTTGCGGGTTTTTCTCAAGGCGGTGCTTTAGCATTATATACCGGTTTACGTTACCCAGAGCAACTTGCAGGCGTTATTGCACTTTCTTGCTTTTTACCAAGCTATCAACAACTATTGACTGAACGCAGCCTAGTTAATAATGAAATTCCTATATTTATGGCGCATGGCAATGCCGATAATATACTACCTATGATATTAGGCCAAGCAACAAAAACTTTTTTACAACAAGCGGGTTACCCGGTTGAGTGGCATGAATACCCAATGCAACATCAAGTTTGCATTGAAGAAATTCAAGCAGTCAGCACTTTTATTCATCGCAATTTGAAATAAGCGGCTAAATAATATTTTTTCATTATTTAATCTTTAACTAACAAACAATAATAAAAACCATCCATGTTAATTTCTCCTGGAAGAATTTGCAAACCATATTTTAAATTTTGACCCGACGTTGAATCTATCTTTTTGACGCGTACATTGGGTTCAATTGCGACAAATTTTGTGATCACGTCTTCATTTTCTTCTGGCATAATCGAACAAGTGACATAAAGTAATAACCCTTGCGGTTTTAAATTTTGCCATAAAATTCGCAGCATTTGTAATTGCTGTTGACTTGCACGTAAAATATCTGCTTTACATCGATTGATTTTAATATCCGGATTACGCCGAATTACCCCGGTTGCACTGCAAGGCGCGTCAAGTAAAATGCGATCAAACTGGCGCTGTTGATAGCTAGATTGTAAATTTAGAATATCTTGTTGCACTAACTCACAGTTTAATTGACTGCGGTTTAAATTTTCTCTAACTTTGGCAAGGCGCTTGGCATCATAATCTAGAGCCAATACTTGAATACCTTTGTGACGTTCAAGTTGATGCAACAATTTTCCACCCGGAGCGCAACAAGCATCTAATAACGACATCTCTGGCTTTATAGCTAAAAATTCCGCTGCTAATTGTGCGGCTTCATCTTGAATACTCACATATCCAGCATAGAAATCTGGCAGTTTAGTAATATCTACTGGCGTTAATAAATGAATGCCACAAGGAGAAAATTCACAAAATTTTGCCAGATATTGACATTGAATTAATTTATTATAATAACCTTTACGACTAATTTTATTTTCATTAACGCGCAAAGTCATCGGTGGTAATTGATTATTTGCCAATAAAATTTGTTGCCAATGTGCCGGCCAATCAGTTTTGATCTTGTTGATCAACCAAAGCGGATGAGCAAACCGATAGATCAATGACTCTTGCCAGGTTTTTTCCTGCTGTTTATGTGTTCTTAAATAGCTTCTAAGTATGGCATTTATCAAGGCAACCGCCGAGGTTTTTTTAACTCTGCGGGCAATCGCAGCAGTTTCATAGACTGCGGCATGATCTGCCACTTGCATTTCGATTAACTGATATAAACCCATCAAAAGAATAATTTTGATGGCAAGATCTTTTCTCCCTAAGGGTTTTTTTAAGTAAGTCTCTAATATAACTTCCAAACGCGGATAATTACGACATACACCATAACACAAGGCTTGAATAAATGGTTTGGCCTTATTGTCATCAGCCATGTGCATCGCCTCATTTAATGGCATTTTGGCATGGATAACTTTATTTAGTATCTGATAAGCTAAAAACCGGCTTTTCATACAAACCGCTTGCCGGGTTGAAATAACAGATGTTTTGATTTAATAACTTCTTTTGCGGGTAAGGCTTTGCCGCCTGGCAATTGCATCACTTCAATTTGCAATTCACCTTCACCTGTAGCAACGATTAAATCCGCTTTACTTGCTTTGATGATCGTTCCTGGTAACGCGCTGGCCTTTTCATCAAGTGGTTTTGCTTGCCATATTCGGACTAATAGATCATCTAATTGGCTAAATGCGACTGGCCAACCGTGATAAGCTCTTATTTGTCTATCCAATTCCACTGCAGATTTTTGCCAATCGATACGCGCCTGTGCTTTTGTAATTTTATTGGCGTAAGTGACACAAGATGCATCTTGCTGCTCAGGTTTAACTTCACCTGAATAAATTTTAGGTAATGTAGCAATCAGGAGATCCGCACCTAAATGGGCCAGCTCATCATGCAAACCAGATGCGGTCAGCGTCGGTGTTATATTTATATGACGTTGCGCATAATAAGGGCCAGCGTCTAACGCAGGAACGACTTGCATCATACTCACGCCAGTCACTTTATCACCCGCTAAGATAGCACTTTGAATCGGCGCAGCACCACGCCAGCGCGGTAATAAAGATGCATGCACATTAATACAACCATAGGCTGGAACAGCTAAAATTTCTTTTGGAATAATTAATCCATAGGCTGCAACAACAATAAAGTCAGGCTGTAATGCAGCAAGTTGATCGATGAGTGTTTCATCTTTTAATGTAGTGGGAGTTAACACATCTATTTTATGTGCCTGGGCCAATTGTTTTACTGGAGTTGCTTTTAAGTGACGTCCACGTCCAGTCGGTTTGTCCGGTTGCGTTAACACTAATTGAATATTGAATTGCGCTTGAATTAGAGCATTTAACGAAGTAGCAGCAAATGTTGGGCTGCCTAAGAAAATGATATTATAACTATGAGTTTCAACCATGTTTTTTTAGTTCACGTTTATATTTATCTAGTTTAGTACGGATACGCTTTTGTTTTAACTTAGATAAGTAATCTATATAGAGTTTACCATTTAAATGGTCAATTTCATGATGCAGGCATTCTGCGAGTAAATCCTCTGCTTCAATTTCAAAGCGGTTACCTTTGACATCTTGAGCTTTGACTTTTATCCATTTAGGCCTTGGAACAGAATCAAACGTGGTTGGTAAAGATAGACAACCTTCTTGCATAAGTACAAAATCCCTGGCTTCGATAACTTCTGGGTTAACAATTACCAAACGCTGATCCTTGCTTTCTGAAACGTCAATGACTGATAATGACATGTCTAATCCAACTTGATTTGCTGCCAAACCAACGCCTCTGACGGCATACATGGTTTCAAACATATCATCAACAAGCTTTTGTAATTTATCATCAAATTCTGTGACTGGCTTTAACGTTTGCCGCAAAATTTCATTCGGATGATAAACGACTTGCATGACTGCCATGAGTAAACTCCAAAAATTAAACAATTTACAGAAAAATATTGATTATACGCGATGAGATCGTTAAAGCAAATAGTGCTTATAACTAAGACACTAAAAGCAAAACTTTTACAGCAAATGCTGTTATAGTTAGATTAATTGGCTAATCATTATTTGTAAGGAGCAATTTATGCCGAAAACTGCTTTAATTACTGGTGCATCTAAGGGCATAGGCAAAGCGTTGACAAAGGTATTCGCACGCGAAGGTTACGATTTAGTTTTAATTGCCAGAAGCGAAGATAAGCTCAAACAGTTAGCGCAGGAGTGCCAAGAAAAATACCAAAATAATATTCATGTTATTGTCGCAGACTTATCAAAACCAGAGGCTTGCGCAAATATTATCAAAGACTTAACCGAAAATAAAATCAGTGTAGATACTCTCGTCAACAATGCCGGATATGGTAGTTTAGCTGCTTTTGCCGATACTGATATCGATGTTTTACTCGGTGTCCTTAAAGTAAACATGCTGGCAGTTACCGAGCTAACGCGCTTATTAATACCGCATATGATAGAACAAAAATTTGGTGAAATTATGAATATTGCTTCAACAGCAGCTTTTCTGCCCGGTCCATTTGGAGCCGTATATTATGCGACTAAAGCTTATGTATTATCATTATCTGAAAGTTTATGGTACGAACTTAAAGACAAAAATATAAAAGTAACTGCAATCTGTCCTGGCCCAGTAAAAACCGAATTTTTCGATCGCGCTGGCGCCGACAAAAATAAAATTCCAAGCCGAATGGTGAGTTTCATGGATGCTGATGTATGTGCAGAAAAAGCTTTCATTGCCATGAAAAAAAATAAACGCGTTGCTATCACAGATATTATGCTTAAACCAATGGCTTTCACTGCTTCATTAATTCCACGGGCATTAACTAATTACATTTTAACTTCTGTGCATAAAAATGCAGAAAAAAAATAAATTTAGCATTTAACTGCTAGTGGCATAGTAATAATTACCTGTAATCCTGGATTGGTATTCTTTACTTCTATCGTGCCTTTATGGGCTTTAATAACATCCCTAGCGATTGCCAAGCCTAATCCGACACCACCTGTTTGGCGTGAACGTGAATTTTCCGCACGATAAAATGGGCTGAAAACTTTTTGCAATTGTTTTTCTGGAATCCCCGGGCCATTATCAGCAACAATTATTCTAACCTGATTGTTTTCTACTTGTAATTTAACTGCAGCTGTACCTGCATATTTTAGTGCATTTTCAATGATATTATTCAACGCTCTTCTCAAAGCAACAGGATGACCTAACAAAACAATTTTATATTGCTTGGCAGCAAAACTTATATGTTTACCAATATCACTAAAACTATTACAGATAGATAATAATAAAGAATATAACTCAAATCTTTTTGCTTGTCTTACTTTAAAGTTTTGCTTAACAAAATTTAATGTCTCAGTAATCATGGCTTCCATTTCTTCTAAATCTTGAGTATTTTTACTGGCAATTTCCTTATCATCAATAAATTGCGTGCGTAATTTCATACGTGTAATCGGTGTACGTAAATCATGTGACAAAGCGCCTAACATTCGTGTTCTTTCACTTAACAAATCGCGTATGCGTTCTTGCATTTTATTCATTGCATGTGCAGTTTCTTTAACAATCGTTGGCCCATAAATCGTAACAGGTGGTGAATTCACATCAACACCTAAACGTTCTGCCGCTTTTTTTAATTCCACTAGTGGGGTTGCAAAACGATTAATTGATAACATACTTAAAGTTAAGATTATAATAATAAAAAATTCTAAAATGAGTAAGATCATCTGTGACCATAAAGAATTTTTTTCAACTTGCGCCGAAATATTTAGCCAAGACTTATCCACTAAAGCCAGTGAAAGCTTGATTAGCTGATGCTGATTGCGAATACCTTGACTAATTTCCCATAAAGTTGCGTTACTTTTAAAATCCAAATGCCAACTTGGTTTTTTGGTAATCGACAAATTTAAATTGGGGACATCTACGGCTTTTATAATTTTTGCTTGCGAGGCTGCAGGCGTATAACGAATTCTTTCGATAAGGTTCATCACTTGCTGGACGACAATATCATGATTGATTTGTGATTTTGCTCGCTTATTTACATTAATGTAATATAAAAACAACAATAAGTGGATAAAGAATATTAAACAAAAGCTTAAAAAAGCCAGCCTAGTTGTTAATTTAGATAGTTTGGAAAATCTATGCTGTGTCATGTAACTTTTGGATTTTAACTCGCGCAGAAAACATATATCCACCACCTCTAACCGTTTTAATTAAAGCCGGATTTTTAGGATCTTGCTCAATCTTTTGGCGTAATCGACTCACTTGCACGTCAATACTACGATCGAAAGGTTCGAACTGGCGTTTGTGAATATAATTCATCAATTGATCACGGCTTAATACTTGCAAAGGATGTTCTACAAAAGCTTTGAGTAAATCATATTCCCCAGCACTAATACTAATCTCTACCATCTCAGGGGAAAGTAATAATCTAGCCGACAAGTCAAAAATCCAGCCAGCAAAACTTACCACATTTTTCTCATTCTCTATTTCTGTCAGGGTATTTTGTTTAGCATCACGACTGCGGCGTAACACTGCTTTGATCCTAGCGATTAATTCACGCGAGTTAAATGGTTTTGCCAGATAATCATCAGCACCCATTTCCAAGCCAACGATTTTATCCATATCGTCACCGACTGCGGTTAACATAATGATGGGAATACTAGAACTTTTTCGCAGTTTTGCACACAACGATAAACCACTTTCACCCGGCATCATGACATCGAGGATAATTAAATCGATAATCTGCGTTTGCAGTATACTGAACATTTCCTCGCCGTTTTCGGCAGTATAGACTTGATAATTAGAATTTTTTAATAGCTGCGCTAAAAGGTTACGGATCTCTAAATCATCATCAACGATCAATAAACGACTGGGCTGTTCGGTCATAACATAACTATTTAATTGGTACGTAAAGCACGTCTAAGTATTTTACCGACATTGGTTTTCGGCAATTCATCCCGAAATTCTACCTGTTTTGGCACTTTATATCCAGTCATGTTCTCATGACAATATTTTAAAATATCTTTTTCAGTCAAATTTGGATCTTTTTTGACGATAAATGCCTTAGGCACTTCACCCGAATGCTCGTCAGCAATACCTACGACTGCAACTTCTAATACTCCAGGATATTTAGCAATAATGTCTTCAATTTCATTGGGATAAACATTGAAGCCAGAGACATTGATCATATCTTTAATTCTATCGACGACGTAGAAAAAACCGTGATTATCTATTCTTCCCATGTCACCTGTATGCAACCAACCATCGACAGAAAATGCACGTTCTGTAACTTCACCACTTTGCCAATAGCCGCGCATAACCTGCGGGCCTCGCACACAAATTTCACCGACCTCACCTATTTCTAATTCATTGTGATCTTGGTCCCGAATAGAGACTTCTGTTGAAGGAATAGGCAAACCAATGCTGCCAGAAAATTCTTTATTGTCTAATAGATTGGCCGTCACTACCGGCGAAGTTTCCGTTAAACCATAACCTTCGATTAATACGCATCCGGTAATATCTTGCCATCTTTTAGCAACGGCTTTTTGTACAGCCATGCCCCCTGCCACAGTTAATTTTAAATGACTAAAGTCCAATTTTGCAAAATCTGGGTTGTTTGCCAACGCGTTATATAGTGTATTTACTCCAGTGATAATATTGAAAGGCTGTTTTTTTAAGGTTTTTACGAAGTTAGGAATATCCCTGGGGTTGGTTATTAATACGATGAGCGATTTACGCAATAAGAAAAATAAACAATTTACTGTTAAAGAAAAAATATGATATAGCGGTAACGGCGTAATCACAACAACATTATCTAAATTATTATCACCCACTGCTGGCTTAAACCAAGCTTCGAGCTGCAAAATATTGGCAATCAAATTGCGGTGAGTGAGAATAGCACCTTTAGCCACACCGGTTGTTCCACCGGTATATTGCAAAAATGCAACATCTTCTTGGGTTAAAGTCACTGGCGTCAACGCTGATTTTTTACCTTGGTGAAGCGCTTGATTAAATCGATAAGCGCCTTTAATCTTAGTTTTTGGCACCATCTTTTTAATATGCCTAATGACAAAATTCAGCAAAACTCTTTTTGGTGCTGGAAATAAATCAGCGATTTCCGTTAAAATCACATGCTTTAATTCAACTTCAGGTAAGGTTTTTGCCAGCACATCCTTAAAATTCGCTAATATCACTAAGACTTTTGCACCGCAGTCATTTAAAACATGGGTTAGCTCATGATGCGTGTACAGCGGATTAATGTTAACTAAAATACAACCGGCACGCATAGCACCAAACATTGCCACTGGAAATTGCAATAAATTTGGCAACATAATCGCGACTCTGTCACCTTTTTTCAAACCCAATTCTTGTTGCAAAAAAGCGGCGAAATAGCGCGATTTTTCCTCTAGCTCTTTATAGGTCAGTGAACTGCCTAAATTACTGTAAGCTTTGCTTTCTGCATAATTTTCACATGCGGTAGAAAATAATTCGAGAATAGATTGATAACGAGATAGATCGATTTCTGCGGGGACACCTTCTGGATAACTTTTTAGCCATAGCTTTTCCATGTTTTTTCCTTATATGCTTGACAAGATACAACAGAGAATAAACAATAATTCAATTCATTAGATTATTATGAGCAACTTATGTTATTGACACAAGCAGTAAAAAACAAAACGACCTTTCAACTGAAAGGTTCAATGTATACAATTACAACCCTTAAGCTATTACACTATGATCATAGTCTATTTTGTAAGCAATTGACCGAGAAAGTAAAATCTTCGCCTAAATTTTTTACTAACGCGCCGGTGATGCTAGATTTAACTGCTGTAGATAACTTAGCTGATGTCAACTTAAACATAATATCAACCACCATCACTGATTTTGGTATGATATTGATCGGCATTCGTAGTAATGCAAATAACTTACGCGAACAAGCGAAACAATTAAATTTAGCTATTTTTAGTCAAACTATATCCTCTGCTGACGAAGCGAAACCGACTACCTCTGCTAATACCCAAAAAACCCAAGTCGTGCAACAGCCAATTCGCTCTGGGCAACAAATTTATGCGAAAGGTGGTGATTTAATCATTTTGAATTCTGTCAGCCAAGGTGCTGAAGTACTTGCTGATGGTCATATCCATATTTATGGTAGCTTGCGTGGGCGTGCTTTAGCAGGCGTGCAAGGAGATGTAACTAGTATGATTTTCTGCCAATATTTTGATGCTGAATTAGTCGCAATTGCTGGACGTTATATGATTAGTGAGGATTTACAAACCTACAAACAAGAAAAAAGTGTAAGAATCGCATTAATAAAAGATAATTTAAAAATTTCCACCCTAACGGATCACTGATCAAATACCCACCTCTGTGTTAGCAAAATCTAGCCTAATCACGGAAGTTAACGAATTGAAGTGGTCGTGAAAATTCAGCCTTTTTTAAGAAGCTAATGATCGTCTGTAAAGCGTCACGACTTTTACCGGTAACGCGTACTTGCTCTCCTTGAATATTTGCTTGAACTTTCTCTTTACTGTCTTTAACCAGTTTTATTAATTTTTTGGCTTGTTCCTTCTCTAAGCCTTGTTTAATTACGACAATTTGTTTGGCTTCATTGAGGTTAGTCGTAATCGCTTGAAAGTCTAAAAACCGCACATCGATATCTCGTTTGGCGAACTTGTTGCGTAAAACATCTTCCATTTGTTTAATCTGAAAGTCTGATTGTGCCACCATCTCGATTTGTTTTTCTGTCAATTTGTACTTAGCACCAGAGTCGCGAAAATCAAAGCGATTAGTGACTTCTCGATTCGCTTGATCCACCGCATTGGTTAATTCATGTTGATCTAGCTCAGAAACAATGTCGAAAGATGGCATATTGGTTTCCTTAAATTAATAATTTTGCATATTAACATAACCTTAGGCACCTCTCAATATTCGGCAAATCCACAACACTATTGTCAATATGCCGGCATATTGACAAGAGTGTTGTCATTTTGCCGGAAAATATATAATAAGATTATCCCGTGCTTATCATGCATTGGCAAACTTTTCTCGATTTACTTTGGCAGGACAAAATTATTTAAACCAAGGTTTTATCAAACCAAATTAAACCCCAGCCGCATAAATAGGCAAGCAAAACCAAAGTCAAATACAATGTTGCATACCAAGCAATTTTGTCACGGCGAATAAACCAGACGATTATGTATTTCGCAATAAAACTCGCAAGCACAACTAAACTAATACCGTTGATAGCTGCCAGTAGACTAATCTTTTTCTGCAATAATAGATTAGCACTCGCTAATACTGTCCCTCGCGTTTGTATCAAGCCAGACAGAAAACTAATAAAATAAAACGCCTCATTGCCCAAATAAATTTGCATTAATGAAACCAAAATTAAAAAAGCAAATAAAATCACTGCTAAAGTCAATGCAGCCCCTAAAGATAAAGGGTTTTCAGGCGCAGGATAAGTTTGTTCTTTATGTTCAAGCGATTTGCGCGCACTAACAAATAATAATAAAGCAACGACAATGCTTGGAACTATAGGAATTAACATCAATTTGGCCAAAGTAGGACTGATAATGACGCATATCACTAAAATCTCTAGCAACATTGCCAGAGTTGCAAACAATATAGCAATGCTAATGAGTTTATCCGAACGGCGCGATTTTTTTGCTTTATGCAGCAAAGTAACCGTTGCTGCCGTGCTAGAAACAAAACCTGCTAAAAATCCCGACAATATTAAGCCTTGAATACGCCCAAAAACGCGAATACCGACATAAGCGGCAAATTGAATTAAGGCGATAATTAACACTAACCAACCAAATGCTCTAGGATTAAACAATCCCCATGGATCGATGGCGCGATCAGGTAAAAATGGTATTATGCCGACACTTATCGCTAATAACACTGCTGTGGCGGTCATTTCTTCAGTAGTTAATTGATCACGAGAAAACTTATGGATTTTTGCTCTTGCCAACAATGTGATAAGAACAACTACGCCAAGAATTAAGCTCAAAAACGGCTCTGAAAATGCTAAATATCCCAATATATAGGTAACTACTGCCGCTATCTCTGTAGTAATACCGACATCTGGCTCACTATGGTCAGTCGAACTCGAGCGAATATAGCCAGCAATCACCGCAGCGGCGACAAAAACAGTTATTGCCAAAGCGATATAGATGTTATCGATGACTGCTGCAATTGAACCGAGTAAGCCTAATAACACAAAGGAACGGGCACCCATAGGTTGAAAACCCGGCGGGTGGCTACGCTCGCGTTCAATGCCAATGAGAAAACCTAAAGCGATTGCAATGATGAACGGTTGGACTTTATCGATGAGCGCAATTGGCATATAATATCCTTATTTTTAGCACTATTGTTGCATAAATAAAGGCTCAACCTTAATCAAGCAGCAATTTGAATATGATACTAAAAAATATGTTATTTTGTATAATGTATATTTC
>JBCDIY010000011.1:0-13492 GCA_038748435.1 Pseudomonadota bacterium
CTCTTTTTTCAAAAGAGGGGTTAGGGGAGATTTGTCAATCACCAGATATTTCGCTGCACTGCACTCTGAATAAAAGCTAATATCCCGCTTCTTTCTGATGTCGAAACGCAAGAACTGTGACTTCGTCGATTGCTTTATCATAAAAATAAAGTGCCACATAACCAGCACCGCCAAACGGAATAAGTAATTCTCGTAACTCAGGTAGGTCATTAAAAGGTCTACCCATCTCTGGTTGTGATTCGAGCATAGAAAATTGTTGCTCGATCAATGCAGCAGCCTTTTTTGTCGCTTCGGTACTTTTTTCAAGCAGGAATTGTCGGCAACGCTCTAACCCTAGAGCTGCCGCTTCAGTGATGATTACTCGTGGCATTTAGGTAACTTTTTTGCTTTTTTTGTTCCCCAAGTACTTAACCAATTGCGTACTTCTTTAAGATTAAGATGTTTACCAGTTTCTTGGTAAGCTTCCCAAGATGCCAGTGCTTCTTGTTTAAAATTTTCTCTTGCTTCTTCGCGTTCGATGTATTGTTGAATTGCTTCACACATTAACCAATGTGCAGAGCGTTGGCGTAAACTAGCAAGGTGTTGAATACGCTGTTGTAACTCTTTGTTTAGTTTGATTGATGTTGCCATAAAAATAACTACTTAGTAATACTTATAGATAAAGTTTAACACAAAGTGATATGTGAAGCGAATAATGATTATCCAGTGTTTACAGACTGTAGCTTTGATTGATCAGCCGCGAAATCAAGGGCTTGAGCTTTAATTGATAAAAAATCCTTGAACTCGTTACACTCGTTCAAGGCTACTTTTGAGAAATCGTCGCTGATGTACAGTAAGCAAAATACCAGAAATATAAATATCCAGTGGTTCCGCTACGCTCAACCACTGGCTACCTCGCTGTAAATTGTAGCCGGTGTGCAGCGCAGCGAAACACCGGGCAAGTACCCTCAAACCCGGTGTTACACTTCGTTCCACACCGGCTACCTATATTACTTTTGAAAAAAGAGGGGGATTGTTTTGAGTTGATTTACACGACAACAGTCCCTCGCGGAACTAACAGATCCTAATAAATCACTCTGACTTTAACGCACGGTCGAGCAGATTTTTAACCGCTTGTGGTGGTGGGAGTTGTTCAGCGATAATGGCAAAGACTTGGCTGCAAATTGGCATTTCAACTTTTAACTTTTGGCTGATTTGATATAAAAGTTCCGCATTCTCACAACCTTCGATGACTTGACCGATTATTTTTTTGGCTGCAGCAACGGTTTTCCCTTGGCCCAAAGCTAAACCAAAACGCCGGTTACGTGATTGATTATCGGTTGCCGTTAAAATCAAATCGCCCATGCCGGTTAAACCATAAAGTGTAGCAGCTTGCGCGCCTAGCTTTAATCCAAAAGTTAACATTTCATGTAATCCACGGGTGATCATCGCTGCACGAGTATTAGCACCATAACCTAAACCATCGGCAATACCAATGGCTATCGCTAATACATTTTTCACTAGTCCACCGACTTCTGCACCCATCACATCCGTACTAGTATAAGGCCGGAAGGTCGCACTATGAAAAACCTGGCTTAATTTTTTTGCATAATCGATATCAAGACTAGCGATAGTCACCGCGGTCGGTTGCTGCAATGCAACTTCTTTAGCAAACGATGGGCCGGCCAACACAGCGTAAGGATAATCTTTGCCAAACTCGGCACTGACAATATCGTGCAAAAATTTCTTTTGTTTCGGTTCAACTCCTTTGGTTCCCCAAACTAGCGGCACGCTTTGAGTAAGATGTGATTTAACTTTTAAAATGACTTGATGAAATGCGAAACTGGGTACGGCAACGAGAATATAATCACTTTGTTTTATGTAGCTGGCCATATCGTTAACTGGATACAGATTATCTGGCCAGGCAATCCCGGGCAAGTATTTTTTATTTTGCCTATCATTTTTTAAATTTCGGACGTGTTGCGGATCATGATCCCAAATGTACACTTGGTGCTGGTTGCTAGCCAATTGCAACGCTAGCGCACTGCCCCAACAACCTGCACCTAAAACTGTAATCGTCGTCATTTATAATGACTAGTCTTCATCATTATTTGCTTTTGTCGCTGGCGCATCTTCATTTTGTTGCATGTACATCGCTTCAAAGTTCATCGGCGCTAAATTTAATTGTGGGAAACCACCACGCATGACTAAATCAGCAATGGTTTCACGCGCATAAGGATAAATAATATTTGGCGCCACAATACCGAGAATTTGATTTAACTGATCTTGATTGTAGCCACTGATAGTAAAAATACCTGCTTGTTTAATCTCAGCAATAAACGCAATTTTTTGACTGTGCTTCATAGTCACTGAAATTTTTAATATAACTTCATGGGTATCTTCAGCAATTTGGCTGCTTTCATGATGTAAATCTAGGCTCGGCTCCGGTTGCCATTCCTGTTGTTGAAATACCTCAGGTGTATACGGCGCTTCATAAGATAAATCTTTAAGATAGATTCGCTCAATAATAAGTTGCTGTTGTGGTGCTTCTGACATTATCGCTCCTATTAAATTTTAAAATATAACTCTTGTTAATAATATAACCTTTAACTTATTCTTTGATTAAAGGCAATCCCGCTTGCCGCCAACTACGAATACCGCCATTTAAATAATTAACGTTTTCATAGCCATCTTTGGTTAATTGACCACAGGCTTTCACTGCTGCTTGGCCATTGACATCCATGACAACAATCGGTTTTTTCTTGTATTTTTGCAATTTTTTATCGCTTTTATCTAGATTTTTCAAGGGTAAATTCAAGGCACCTATCACATGCCCATCTAAAAAATTAGTTTTATCACGTACATCGACAACTAATGCATTCTGGCGATTGATTAGATTAATGGCATCCTGAGCGGACAAACGTTTGCCGACACTGCGTTGACTTTGCAACTCTTGCAAAATAAACAAAGCGATAAGTATGACCAAAACCGACCACAAGAACCAATGGTTGCCGACAAATTGGAAAAATTGCTCCATAAAACTTCTCTCATATCATTAATATGTTCGATTATACCGAAAACTGATAAAATAATCTTAAAAATTCTTAAGGGTTGTTTACAACTCACTAAGCTGAGGCAAAAGCCGTTGATTGTCGCAAACTGTAGCACGCATACATAGACTTATGTGAGCAACGCTTCGCAGCGAAGCAACGACTTCTATCCAGTATAATAAAATTGTAAACAGACTCTAGTTGATCAACAAGGTAAATTCATGCAAACAAAAAAACCCATATTATTAGTCATTTTGGATGGCTTCGGCATCAGTGATAATCATGAACATAACGCTATCTACACCGCTAATACGCCCGTGTTAGATGAAATTTATAATACGGCTTTGCATACTGTGATCTCAGGTTCGGGTGAAGATGTTGGCTTACCCGATGAACAAATGGGTAATTCTGAGGTCGGCCATTTAAATATGGGTGCAGGCCGCATCGTTTACCAAGACTATACCCGTATCAATAAAGCCATTGAAGATGGCGAATTTGCTGCGAATCCAGTGTTTAATCAAACATTTGAACAATTGAAATCATCTGCAAAAACGTTACACATTTTTGGCTTATTATCCCCCGGCGGAGTCCACAGCCATGAACAGCAAATCTTTGCCTTGGTGCGTCTAGCTGCTAGCAAAGGGATCGAAAAAATTTGCTTACATGCATTTTTAGATGGCCGCGACACACCACCACGCAGTGCATTAAATTCACTCGTTGCTGCAGAAAAATTATTTCAAGAATTAAACTGTGGACGTGTAGCTTCAATTAGCGGTCGTTATTATGCCATGGATAGAGATAAGCGCTGGGACAGAATCCATCTGGTTTATAACATGTTGACTTTAGCTGCAAGCCAATACACTGCCAGCAATGCTTCAGAAGCTTTAGAGGCAGCTTACGCACGCGGCGAGACTGACGAGTTTGTGCAACCGACATTAATCGACGCAAAAAATAAACTCAGCGGCAAAATAAACGATGGTGATGCGATCATTTTTATGAATTTCCGCGCAGATCGTGCTAGGCAATTAACCCGTGCTTTTACCGAAGCTGACTTCCCTGGTTTTGAACGCGATATTTTGCCAGGATTGTCGGCTTTCATCTGTCTAACGCAATACGCGCAAGATATTCGTGCAAGTGTCGCGTTTCCACCTGAGCACCCACAAAATACATTAGGTGAATATTTAGCTAACCTAGGTTGTCATCAATTGCGTATTGCTGAAACGGAAAAGTACGCTCACGTGACGTTCTTTTTTAATGGTGGTATAGAAACTCCTTATTTAAATGAAGATCGTATTTTAGTCCCCTCGCCTAAAGTCGCCACCTATGATCTACAACCGGAAATGAGTGCCAATGCAATGACAGATCAATTAATTGCTGCTCTAGAAACGAAAAAATATGATTTTATCGTTTGTAATTTTGCTAATGCCGACATGGTTGGGCATAGTGGTAATTTTGCTGCGACCGTGAAAGCAATTGAAACCATTGATAATTGCCTAGGTCGAATCAAACAAACTATAAAAACTGTAGATGGTGAAATGATAATTACTGCAGATCATGGTAATGCAGAAAAAATGTTTAATCCACAAACGGGTCAACCACATACGGCACATACCAATGAAGCTGTGCCATTCATTTTTATTGGCCGCCCAGCAAAAATTTGTTTAGCGCATGGCAAACTGTCTGATATCGCACCGACAATTTTAAAACTCATGAATTTAACTGTGCCGCAAGAGATGACCGGCCAACCGATTATAGAAACACTTTAATATGTTATTCAAGGCATTTTGCAAACATCAACTTTGGTATTGTTTCAGCATAAATTTACTGCTTGTTGGTCTATTTATATTTCCTGCTACGCAGGCTAATGAAACAAATCAACAAATTAAAAAAAACACGCACACGCTAGAGCAACTTAATAAGAAAATTTCTGGTATAAAAACACATATTAAAAAAAATCTTTCCCAACGGCAGCATCTTGAAGATAATTTACAAGCGATAGAAAAGCATATGAGTATGCTTAATCAAAATCTTAGCGCGACACAGATACAAATAAAAAAACAATCTTTAATACTAACTCAATTAAATAACAAACGTGGCGTTTATAGCAAACAGCTCAAAAAACAACAGCTATTGCTTGCTGAACAAGTTAGAATTGCTTATCTGTTAGGCAAACATCACTATATTAAGCTGCTGTTAAATCAACAAAATCCTAATGCAGTGCCACGTTATCTTTATTATTTACATTCTATGGACTCGACACGGTTAGAATTAATCAAAGCGATACAAATGACTTTGATTAAAATTCAAACCAATAAAAATAATATTGAAAATCAAAAACTTAAATTAACTTCATTAGCAAAAAATCAAGCGAATGAGAAGCAACAATTATTCGATGCAATAAATTCACGAAAAAAAGTGATTGCTGCTTTAAACCAAGACATAAATACTAGCCATGAAAAATTGACTGAATTACTTCACAACCACAAACTTCTTCAATCGTTACTTAGTCGATTGAAAAAACAGCGAAAATTACTGTCATTGCAGCCTAAAATTCCGTTCAGCCGCATGCAAGGAAAATTAAAACTACCGACAAAAGGCATAATTACTACACATTTTGGTAGTTATGTCGATCACTCACAATTGCAAAACCAAGGAATTTTAATCTCTGCGCCTGATGGTCAAGCTGTGCATGCAATTTATCCTGGAAAAGTCATCTTTGCCAACTGGTTGCGTGGTTTAGGTTTACTCATCATTATTGATCACGGCCACGGCTACTTATCTCTATATGGTCATAACCAAAGTATAATTACCCATGTAGGTCAATTAGTTACGCGTAATCAAGTCATTGCCACCGTGGGTCAAAGCGGAGGCTATCAACGTTCTGGTCTATACTTCCAAATAAGGCATAATAAAAAACCACTTAACCCTGAAGTCTGGTGTCGATAATCACAAGTTACACCTCTGCCTTACACATTAACAAGTCGTTATGAGTTGGCAATGGAAAGTGCGTATTTTATGTTTCGCCACCATGTGTATTAGAAACTATAAATAAACTTAGAATTATGAGAATAATTGACCATTGGAGACAACTACATGATTATGCTAAGAAAGCCCCTCAGCTTAGCGGTCGGGATCATAACACTCTTCTTCGTAACTACAATTTCCGTCGATGCTGCAAGTGTTAGAGCAACGCAGACACAACCACAAACTAATAAAATTCCTATTAAAGATGTCAAAAGATTTACGACAGCGATTAGCCAAATTAAAAGCTATTATGTCGAACCTGTATCAGATAAAGAATTATTTCAAAACGCTATTAGAGGAATGTTGGAAGGATTAGATCCGCACTCTTCTTTTTTAGATGCTAGTGAATTTGAAGAATTAAAATCTGCGACGCGCGGCGAGTTTGGCGGTATTGGTATTGAAGTGACTATGGATGATGGCATTATTAAAGTGGTATCACCTATAGATGACACCCCAGCTTCTAAAGCTGGCATTAAACCTGGCGATTTAATCGTACGTATTGGCGAAGTGCCGGTTAAAGGCTTGACTTTAAGTGATGCTTTAAAGAAAATGCGTGGTCCCAAAGGCAGTCCTATCGATTTAACCATTATTCGTAAAGATGAGAAAAAACCTTTACAATTTCACATTGTTCGTGATGTCATTCAAATCAAAAGCATACGTTCTAAATTACTTGCACCAGGTTATGGCTATATTCGCATCACACACTTTCAAATGCCCTCAGCACAAAATTTAGTGCAATCCATTAATAAATTAAAAAAACAAAACGGTGGTAAATTGAAAGGCTTGTTATTAGATTTGCGCAACAATCCAGGTGGTTTGTTAGATTCAGCCGTTGAAGTTTCCGATGTCTTTTTAGATAGTAAAAAACTCGGACAAAATAAGAAAATTGTTTTTACCAAGACGCGTATTCCTGGGGCAAACTATACAGCCAATGCGACGCCTGGAGATGCACTTAACGGTGCCCCATTAGTTATTCTCATTAATGAAGGTTCTGCTTCTGGCGCAGAAATTGTCGCTGGTGCATTACAAGATCATAAACGTGCACTATTGCTTGGTGAAGGCACTTTTGGTAAAGGTTCGGTACAAACTGTCGTACCTTTAGATGAATCCACTGCAATAAAGTTAACGACTGCACTATATTACACGCCGAAAGGTCGTTCTATTCAAGCTCTAGGCATTAAACCTGACATCGTTATCGATGATATCAGCGTACAAAAAGGCAATAACAGTAATAATTTTAAAGCCCTAAAAGAAGCACATCTGCAAGGCCATTTAGAAAACGGCAGCAACAAAGTGAAAAAACAAAATAAACGCGTCATCGAAGAAGATATAGACTTAGTTTACAAAGATTATCAACTTCACACTGCACTAAATATTCTCAAAGGTTTAGCGGTGACGAATGGGATTGTTAATAAAAACTAAACCGCCACTGGTGCTTTGATTGCTGGATGATATTGATAGTTAAGAATCTCAAAGTCTTCATATTTATAAGCAAAGATAGAATCGGCTTTGCGGTTAATCTTTAACGTCGGCAATGGAAATGGTTGGCGCGTTAATTGTAATTTAACTTGTTCAATATGATTTTTATAAATATGACAATCTCCACCTGACCAAATAAATTCACCAACATCGAGGCCACATTGCTGCGCTATCATATGTGTGAGTAAAGCATAAGAAGCAATATTAAATGGCACACCTAAAAACATATCTGCACTTCTTTGTGTTAGTCGACAAGATAATTTACTCTTAGCAACATAAAACTGCATCAATAGATGACATGGTGGTAAAGCCATATTTTTTAGTTCACCAACATTCCATGCATTAACTAACAAACGTCTCGAGTCAGGATTGGTTTTGATCTGTTGTATAAGCTGGCTGATTTGATCGATGCTGTCACCGTCTTTGGTTTCCCAAGCACGCCATTGCTTGCCATATACTGGGCCTAGATCTCCGTTTGCATCTGCCCACTCATCCCAAATAGTGACATTATTATCATTCAGATATTTAATATTGGTATCGCCACGCAAAAACCAAAGGAGTTCGTAAATAATGCTACGCAAATGTAATTTTTTTGTCGTCACTAGGGGAAAGCCTTGTTGTAAATCAAAGCGCATTTGTTTAGCAAAACAACTGATCGTGCCAGTACCGGTACGATCGGTTTTTTCTACCCCATGGTGTAAGATTTCACTTAGCAAAGCCAGATATTGTTGCATGGTTCCTCCTTTAGGATTTGTACAAAACGTGCTGGTTTTTGTTTGCCTAGCCAAGACATTAGCGTCAGATTTTGCACATTAACTTTTTAATCTTATTATACGCTTGCAGCATTGTTGTTTCCAATTGTGAATAGGTTCCTTTTGAGTACTAGATGCCAAATAATTGCACCATGGTGCAATTACGCCATGCTTGGTGCAATTGGTGCAATTACGCCATGCTTGGTGCAATTGGTGCAATTACGTCATGCTTGGTGCAATTGGTGCAATTACGTCATGCTTGGTGCAATAGAGAGATACATATGAATTATCCTGAACGCGAATCTAAAACAATTGAGTTTAAATCTGCAGTATAGTCTAATTCATATTGCTAAAAAATCAGATAATACCGACTGTATTAGTGGATCTAAAACTTTTAACTTGCTTTGCTCATCATAATAAACATAGTCGCGCTTTTCTAAGAAAGTTATTGCTTGTTTAATTGTTGTTTTTGACATGTTAGCTTGTTGAATAAAGTGCTGTCCCAAAGGCGCATTCGCACCTCCAGTGCGTGATAGTACCGCTAATAGTTTTCTTTGATTTCTACTTAAAAGCTGGATTTCTGCGGCAACACTTGAACGCTCTTCTAAATTATATTGCCGCCATATTTGTTGAACTATATTTTCTGTTGGAAATTTTTCACGCCAAAGACGCGAACATAATAAATTCATGTAATAAGGGTGTCGGGCCGTAAAGAAAAAAATATTCTCTAATACTCTCGCAGAAAGGGTTTGTTGCCAACGTTGCTGAGCAGCAATTTGTATATGTTTTTCATATGCCGCTTCTGAGATTCTATCGAGACTCATACGCTCGCATAATTTATAAAATGGTCGATTACGATCATTAAATAACTGATTAAGCAAATGACGATTACTACCTGAGAAGACAAAAGCGATTTTTTTGGTTAATTGTGCTACTTGGCGCAATACACTTTCGATTGCATAATTGGGTGTGGCTTCATCTATACTTTGAAATTCATCAAAGAATAAAACGATTGGTTTTTTAACATGATTTGCCAAACGTTCTAATCGATCAAGTATATCGAGAATTCTATAGGCTGGTTTATCTATCTTGCTTTTGAAATTGATGGCTAAATCAATATCTGATACTGCAATATGAAATTCCGTATTCTTAAATATTTGTTTAGCCAGCACCAAGGCTTTTTTGGGAATGCGCTCAATCTTGAAAATGAGTTGACTAATACCATTCAATATTACTGTTTCAATATCTTTTTCATCAATCACTGAGAATAGGTCAAGGTTTGCGTAAGGTAAATCAAGTTTTTCTATAACATTCAAAACTAAGCTAGTTTTCCCATAGCGTCTGGGTGAAACAAGCAATACTGGTCGTTTAAGATTAATACACGATTTAAGTGTGTCGATTTCCTTAACTCGATTACAAAAAGCTGGTCCAGTTACCACTGACAGAGGAAAAAAATCAATTTTTTCAATTGCTTGCATAAATATTTTTCAGTTCATAAATTATGGTTCATAAAGTATGAACCATAATTTATGAACTGTCAATTTTACGCTTAATTCAACTAAACTTGCTATAGCAAAGTAAAAAGGTTTTAGAAGGAACTTTGTTATGAAGTATTTAAGAAAGCTCATGGTTTTGATAGGTTTTTTGTTGTTTGCATCAATCAGTTGGGCTGACGATATGGGATTTTGTGTTACTAATGAAACCGGTAAATGTATCAGCCTGCTTTGCCAAGATACCAATGATCCTAATTGTATTAGTAATTGCCGTTCACAAGCGCAAGAGCAATGCAAATCGAATTTGACTCAAAAAACCAGTTATACCATACAAACGCAACAATCTGCAGATAGCAACAGCTTATGTATCCAAGATAATTACCAACGTTGTTTGAATTTAATCTGCGAACAATCAGGGGAAGCCTCTTGTCAAAACAATTGCAAAGAAATTGCTGCTAAAAGTTGTCGGATATTTGCGAATTAGTTTGTAGTTGAATATTAAAATTAAATATAGGTTTTATGGCTGTGTTTAATAAAATTAACCAACTTAACTGAAGCTAATGGTTGCGAAATATAATAGCCTTGAACTTCATCACAACCGCGTTTAGCTAAATACTCTATTTGCGATTTATTTTCTACGCCTTCGCAAATTACTTTAATTCCTAAGTTATGCGCGAGTTTAATAATGGCATCAATAATCACTTGCTTCTCTTTCTTTGTCTCCCAATCTGCTAAAAAGCTTTTATCGATCTTAATTTTATTAATCGGTAATTCTTGTAAATATTTTAGGGCTGAATAATCTGTACCAAAATCATCTATCGCTATTGAAAAACCCAATTGATTGATCTGTGCAAGCAATTCACTTGTTGCTTTGGGATCTTCTATTGCTGTTCTTTCAGTAATTTCAATTTCTATATATCGCGGATCAATCTTTTCGGTCGCCAGCAACTCAGATAACATAGCCAATAATTTCGGATGATGTAATTGTGATCCAGTGAGATTAATACCGATTCTTATCGGTGCCAGGTTTAATTTTTTCCAAGTTAAGTGTTGATACACCGCGGTATTTAATGCCCAAAAGACCATATTATCCATTAGATGGGATTGTTCCAATATCGCAATAAATTCTTCTGGTCGCACTTGACCTAATTCTGGATGTTGCCAACGGATCAGTGCTTCTACACCGACTATCTTTTGTGTTTTTAATTCTAACTGTGGTTGATAATCAAAATAAAATTGCTCCTTAGCAATCGCCAAATGTAAATCCTGATATAACCGATGGCGAATTTCTAATTCTTTATTCATGGTTTCTTTAAAATACTGGAATTGATTTTGGCCTTTTGATTTGCCATGAAACATAGCCAAGTCTGCTTTTTTTACTAAATCATGGATGTTACTTGCATCCAATGGATAAAAAGCAATGCCGGTATTGATTGCAATATGAATTTTTTGCTCCACCAAATCAAATGGTTGACTCATTTGATTGATAATCTTTGCCGCATAATCTCCTGCTAAATGCGCTTCAGTTAAATCTAATATACCAACAAGGAAATGATTTGATCCAGCATGCGCTTGCAAAAATTGCGTCGGTAAAATGGTTTTTAGTCGCGTCGCGAATTGTTTAAGTAATTTTTCTCCCAGGTGGTAACCTAAACTTTGGCTAATAGATCTGTATTCATTAATTTCAATAGAAATAACGGCGATTAAATGATTTGACGACAAACTTTTAGCAGATTGTAATAACAATTCTTCAAATAATCTAAGATTAACCAAATCTGTCACAGGATCATGACCACTTAAATAACGTATTTTATCTTCATATTTTTTTCTATCTGTAATATTAATTGCATATATATTGACATAATTCTGATCTATCACAGGAATTAAATTTAACAAATAATAATTTTCTTGATGTTTTATCTCTATATTTTTTGCTGCTTTATTATGTAAAATGGATTTTACCGTTCTTACCCAGTCTTTTGGCAATATTTCTCCTACACGGCAATGCCAAAGTTCCAGCACCGGTTGACTCGTTGCATTAGCAAACAGTAGTACACCTTGACTAGAAACACGTAAGACTGGATTGGCATTTTCACTAGGAAAAGACGCCATAATTTTTAATTCGTCGGCTATTTTCTTACGCTCATAAATTTCTTGTTGCAGTTTTTCATTTGCAGTAGATAATTTTTGTGTGCGTTCTGCAACTTTCAATTCTAGATTGCTGTTTAAATCAGCCAATGTTTTGCGTTTCTGTTTTAACTGTCTTATATAGTCACTAATGCGATTCAACAGATGATTGTTGATTTTGAAAATTTCTCCCAATTCATTTCTTGGAATATGTTTGATTAAAAATTGATTTGGTTTACCAGGTTGTTCAATGGTTTTTTGTAATTGCCTGCGTGCGCGTGCGATAGGTTTTAATAATAACTGATTAAGTAGTAAAAGTGTAATGGCCACGATAACCAATGCGATGATTAGCATTTCATCTAAATAATTACGTAAAAAAGCTGTCAGTGAAGCATCAATCTTAGTTCTATCTAAAGTTGCAATGATATCATAAGGTTGGTCTAAAGTTTCTTTATTCCAAAAAACTAGCATATTTTTTTGAAATAACTGACTTTCTGGTTTCGTTAATAATGCCTCGAGTTGCACCGGCGTCAACGGTTTAATATTACCAAATCTGGCAAGCAATTCACCTTGATTATTATAGATAATCGCACCATTGATATTCGAGTTTTTTACCACTGCTTGCGCAGCCTTCTCGAAACTTTGTAGGTTTTGCTTTGGCTTATTTAATTGTAACAAGGTTTTCATGATAACTAAGTTATCTGCTTCGAAATCACTAATAATATTGCTACGAAACATCTGATATGCTGGTATTAGCAAAATCACCGCACTAAGAAAGATTGCCATCAGCAGTGTAAGAGCCACTGTCCAACAGAGCTTACAAGAAAAAAAATTTCTGTTAAACCAAGTTTTAATATTCATCACTTTATTCAAATTATTGATTGATTTATCTAGTAATAACTAACTATCACAAGCTAACTTGTTGATTTTAGTTTTGAATTCATAATTTTTCACATAATCTTAATTATAATAGGAATATCTTAACTAAGTCCGATACACATCAAACCGCGTATCTTTAGCAGCATAACTATAACTCGGTTTGATAATGGGATTATCGTCATAGGGTCGTTTGATGACTATGCGCTTATTTTTTTGTGCTAAAGCCACTTCTAGCAAGGCTTGATAATCTTCATCTGGCCCAACCAAAGCTTTCAAGATTTCCATAGATTTTAATGCACGGACTTTTTTTTGCCGCGGCATGTACATTGGATCTAAATAAATTATGTCGAATTGACTGCCGTGATTTTCAATATATTTGCTAGCGTCTTGGTTATATAATGAAATATCGATGGATTTTTTATGCTGTAAGCGTGCTAAAGCATCACACAATAAAACATACATGATCCGATGACGTTCCAACATAGTGACTTTAGCGCCAGCGCTTGCCATCAAATAGGCATCAGTGCCGACCCCTGCAGTTGTATCTAACACTTTTTGCTGTGGATTTTTAGATAATCCCGTGGCTTTGATTAACAATTCCATGGTTAGATGCTGCGCACGATAATTTAATTGTTTAACTAAGAAATCAATATGGAATGGTTTTTTAAAATCTAGTTTGGTAGGTATTAACCCTAAACCTTCATCATTA
>JBCDIY010000012.1:0-12486 GCA_038748435.1 Pseudomonadota bacterium
AAGCTGTATTTAGGTGATGAATTTACTCCCGATGGTTGCCGCATATGGGACAGCCAAACCAAAGAAAAATTAGATAAAGATCGTTTTCGTCGTGATTTAGGCGATGTGATGGAATCCTACCAAATTGCCGCTGCAAGATTAGGCATAGAGATTCAATAATTATGCGCAGCAGGAGTTAAATTTGTTGCATAATCGAAATCATGGCGAGTGCGGTATCCACAGCTTCACTGCCTTTATCGCCTTTTTTCCCACCACAACGAGCTAATGCTTGCTCTTTATTTTCCGTCGTGAGGATACCGAAGATTACCGGCAGATCATATTTAAGCGAAATGGTTTGACAACCTTGGCTGACTTGTTGACAAACATAATCGTAGTGTGTCGTTTCGCCACGAATCACTGCGCCAAGCATGACAATGGCGTGATATTGCTTACTTGCAGCTAATCGTTGCGTAACTAAAGGAATTTCTATTGCGCCAGGGACCTTAACCGTAGTGTATTGATCTTCGTCGAATCTTAACAATTTTAGACGATTAATAGCACCTTCGTATAAGCGCTCAGTAACACTAGTGTTAAATTCACTCAAGACTAAAGCAAGTTTAATTTTTTCCTTAATTGGATTAGCAGTAATTACAGGCATTATTTTTTGTCCTCTGGATTAAGATTCAGTAAGTGACCTAGCTTGTCACGTTTGGTTTTTAAATAAACTAAATTTTCTTCATTAGCAGGGATTTCTATAGGGACTCGAGCCACGATTTCTAAACCATAACCGTCGATGCCATAAATTTTACGCGGGTTATTCGTCAATAAACGCATTTTCTTGATACCGAGATACCGTAGAATTTGCGAACCAATGCCATAGTCACGGTGGTCATCATGAAAACCTAGTTTTAAATTCGCTTCTACTGTATCCATACCTTGATCTTGTAATGCATAGGCTTGAATTTTATTCGCCAAACCAATCCCACGGCCTTCTTGACGCATATAAAGCATAACGCCACCTTCGTTAGCAATTTGCAGCATGGCTGCATGGAGTTGCGCTCCACAGTCACAGCGCATTGAGGCGAAAATATCACCGGTTAAACATTCTGAATGAACGCGAACTAAAACCGATTTATCCGGATTAATTTCACCTTTTTGTAATACTACGTGTTGTAAATTATCCAGTGGGCTTTGAAATACTTTTATGGTGAATTCGCCGTAAGGTTGCATCGGTACACGTGACTGCGCGATACAATCGACTAAACATTCGCGTGCCATACGATAAGCAATCAAATCATTTAATGAAACTAATTTTAATTGATGCTGTTTGGCAAAATCTTTCAACTCTGGCAACCGTGCCATGCTGCCATCGTCATTCATAATTTCACAGATGACTGCGGCAGGGCTAAAACCCGCGAGTTTAGCTAAATCCACCGAACCTTCGGTATGGCCAGCGCGAAACAATACACCACCTGGTTTTGCGCGTAATGGAAAAATATGTCCGGGGGTGACGATATCGTTGGCTGTACTATTGGGATCGATGGCAACTTTAACAGTTTGCGCTCGATCTGCGGCGGAGATCCCCGAACTGACGCCATGAGCCGCTTCGATAGAAATGGTAAATGCAGTTTCGTATTTTGACGTATTATGCGTAGTCATCATCGGTAACTCAAGACGTTTAATTTGCGCTTCATCCATTGGTAGGCAAACTAAACCACGAGCATATTTGATCATAAAGTTGATAGTTTCAGCTGAGATTTTTTCTGCAGCGATGACGAGATCACCTTCATTTTCACGGTCTTCATCATCGACTAAAACAATCATTTTACCTTGTTGTAAATCTTTAATTGCGGCTTCAATAGAGGCAAAGTTTTCTTTCATGAGGATTTCTCCATAGCTAAATAAGCGCGAATTTGGTTTTGGACTAAACGCGCGAAATAATCAAATTCAATATTGACAACATCATTAGTTTTTAAATGCTGCAAATTAGTGCGTTTTAAAGTATGCGGGATTAACATGATCTCAAAACTTGTCGATAAAACTTTATTAATTGTTAAACTAATGCCGTTGATAGATACAGATCCCTTGGGAACCAGTAAGGGCATTTCATGCGTATTAAAATTGCCTATTTCCATCAAAGTAAATTCATTCGCAGGGGCAATTTTTAGAATTTTTGCTGTGCTATCAACGTGGCCTAAAACGATATGGCCTCCCAGTCGATCTTGCAAGCTCAAGGAGCGCTCTAAATTTACTTGATCTGCAGTAGCAAGTTGTTGGATGTTGGTTTTCAGCAATGTTTCTGGGGAAATATCACAATCGAATGTCTTTGCTTGGTTATCGATATCATTCACGGTGAGACAAATGCCATTCACAGCGATGCTTTCACCTAAAGTTAATTCCTTAAAGTTGTGTTGGATGACCAATGTCAATGTCTTATCTTGGCTTGTTTTAATAGCTTTAATTGTGCCGAAGTGATCAACGATACCGGTAAACATTAATTCTCCCAGTCTATTTGACAACATGCGTCTTGTGCATATGAACGCCAATTGATTTTAGCATTTTTAAGGTCTAACTGAAAGTCATTTGCAAATGCCGATAGTGCAGTTTCACCCAGAAATTTACCGGCAATGTAAACATAACTACGATTGACATAATGTCCTTGATGCAATGAGCGAAATAAATTCGGTCCAGCTTCAACCCAAACATCGTGAATCCCTTGCTGGCCAATAAAAGTCAAGATTTCAGTTAAATTGAGTTGGTTGGCTGATGATTGAATACGCACTAATTGTGCTTGATTTAATGTGTTTGCTTCAGAATAATTATCACTGTCGTGAAAAATGACGATTTGTTTTGCTGTATTAAATATTTGTGCTTGTTGATTTAATTTGGCATTTTTATCGAGAATGTAAATTAGCTTTTTCTGGGTTTCATTGTTGATTCTGGCAGTTAGCTGTGGATTATCTCGATTGACAGTATTGGCTGTAGTTAAAATGGCATCGGTGAATTGACGCTGTTGCTGGGTAAAGTGATTGATGGATGAATGAGTGATTTGCACCGGTTGACCATGAGGACCGGCAACTTTACCATCGAGTGACATGGCTAGTTTAACCGTGACAAAGGGTAGGTGGGAGTGCAACCAATAATGATAACTTTGATAAAATTGATTGATTTGTTCTGCTGATATATGTTGGCAATCAATACCATGTTGTCGTAATGTTTCTGCGCCGCTGCCAGCAACATTCGGGTTAGGGTCATGATAACCATAAAATACCCGTTTAATTTGATTTTTAACGATCGCTTCGGTACAAGCTGGGGTCTTGCCACGGTGGTTACAAGGTTCTAAAGTCACATACAAATCAGCACCTTGTAGTTCAGCTGCTGATAACTTATCCATTGCGGCGATTTCAGCGTGGGGTAAACCAGCTTGCTGATGATAGCCGCTAGCAAGAATTTGTTGATCTTTGACAATAACTGCCCCTACTGCAGGGTTAGGTGCACAAGATCCTCTGCCTAAATAAGCTTGCTGTAATGCGAGCTGAAGATAATTGCTGTTACTCTGTGCTGGTGTCATCTTCATCGATTGTGAATGATTCGCCACAGCCACAACTGGCTGATTCATTGGGATTAATAAACTTAAATTGCTGATTCAACCCTTCTTGGACATAATCGATTTGGATGCCATTCAGGTAAGGCAACCATTTTTGTGGTATGACAAAAGTTAAATTATCAGGAACTTCCATATAAACGTCGTCATCGTTAATTTTATCAGTCAGTTCAAGCTTATACATAAATCCAGAACAACCGGCTTTTTTTAAGAAAAAACGTACGCCAGCGCAAGCTTGCTTTCGCAACATTTTTTTTACATGCGCCAACGCAGTGGTACTTAAGCTAATTTGTGGTTTTTGCGCTTTGCTAATGTTAACTTCAGATGAATTCATATTTTCTCACAAGTTTGAAATTTTAGTTGTCATTGCAGAATTTTTGGATAGCGATATCCAAAAATGTCTGGAATCTAGTTCTGTCCCAGGGATGGGTTTCATGCAATAACTCATTTTCACGTGATTTTTCCTGGATACCTCAAGAGCACACTCTTGTGGGGATAACAACCCTAATTTATAAAATACCATATTAAATTATATATTTTCCTTCTTAAATTATACTACTATCAACACTGATAATAAAATCTATAATTCGTTGTTTTTATTAATTTCGGTGAGGATGCCGCGCAAGATATTGAGCTCAGTTTTATCACAGCTAGCGCGGTTAAACAGCCGTTTTAAGCGTGGCATGATGCGGTTAGGTACATTGGGTTTGATGAAATTGATGCGTTTTAGTGTAGCTTCTAAATGTTGAAAAAACTGTTGCATTTCATGTTGTTCCGCCAACTCTGCAGCGTTGACTTGTAATTGGCTTTGTGGTTGTGTGATCGCACTATGTAACTCATAACAAAGGATTTGTACCGCTTGCGCCAGATTGAGTGAACTATACTCAGGGTTGGCTGGAATCATCACGTGATAGTGACAACGGTTCAGCTCTTCATTGGTTAAGCCAGAATTTTCACGGCCAAATAATAAGGCAATTTTTTTATCCGGTGTTTGTTGTCGATGCCAATTAGCAAAATCTCTAGGAGTAAATAAGGGAATGGCTAAGGCACGGGTTCTCGCTGATGTACCGACGACAAAATGACAATCCGCCAGTGCCTCATCTATGCTTTGATGTACCTGTGAGTTTTGTAGCACATCATCGGCACCGGAAGCTAGAGCATTGGCTTGTGGGTGCGGATATTGTTGCGGTTGTACCAGATGCAAGTTGTCAAATCCCATGGTCTTCATGGCCCTTGCTGTAGCGCCGATATTTCCAGGATGGGAAGGATTAATTAAAATGATTTTTAACATCGATATTATGTTGACATAGTATTCACATCGTGCAAGTATAAATCACGTATAAATTCGATTGCAACTATTAAACTATGATTAAGTCAATAGCGGTTTTCTTGCTAACAGTTTCAGTATTTTTCTGTCATGTTGTTAGTGCGGCAACTTGCCCAAAAAATCCAAGTCAAGCTAACCAACAAGGTTGGCGGGAAACTCAGGGAAATCATCCAGATTTTGGTTCTGACACCTTTATTAAAGCGACTTGGCAACCCAATGCCGGACAAAATATACTGACCTGTATTTATAAAAGTATCAATTTTCCGTTTCCAGCTGCTGCTTATCACACTAATATAGCAAAACCAACTCAGCAAAATTGGCTTCCAAGTAGGACTAATCATAATTATTTAGTTTGCCAAGATTCAATTGACAATTGCACTTTTAATTTAGGTGAAAAATAAATGCATCCTTACCTTAATATTGCGTTAATTGCAGCGCGTAAAGCCGGTGATAAGATCTTACAGACTATCGACCGTGGTGAAACCTTACGAATCACAGAAAAACAAACCAATGATTTTGTGACTCATGTAGATCATCTTTCGGAAAGGATTATCTTAAACGAAATTCAAAAAGCTTATCCGCAGCATGCGATTTTAGCTGAAGAGAGTGGTGAAAAACCCGGCGAAGAAGCCTGTTGGATTATTGATCCTATCGATGGTACCGCCAACTTCATGCGTGGCTATCCGCAATTTGCTATTTCTATCGGCATCAAAGTCAAAGATAAATTAACTTTAGGATTAATTTACGATCCGATAAAACAAGAAGTTTTCATGGCAGAAAAAGGCCGTGGTGCTTACTTGAATGATAAGCGAATTCGAATTTCACCACGGAGTAAATTTGCTAATGCGATTATTGCCGTCGGTATGCCGTTTCCAAAAGAGACGAAACGCTTGCAAGCTTATACGCGTATCGTCAGGAGCATTTTTCGTGAGTGTGGGGATATTCGCCGCGGTGGATCTGCAGCTTTGGATTTAGCTTACGTTGCTTGTGGTCGCGTGGAAGCTTATTGGGAATTAAATTTAAAACCATGGGACATCGCCGCTGGCGTTTTAATTGCCGCTGAAGCTGGAGCCATTGTTACCGATACTGCTGGAAAACAAGATTTCCTCAATAATGGTAATGTATTGGCGGCAACGCCTAAATTATATCGCGATGTTTATCGGCTTTGCTGCGAGTCTCCGGCTTTATAGTTTTAACTTTAGTATTCCTCTGGCATTGTTGCATAAATCGGATTTGTCATCCCTGCGAAGCTTTGTGTTAATTGTTATGCAATCGTAATCTATTTCTTAGGCAAAAATTATTTTTTAATGCATTTTTTATTCTGAATGATCATAAAATCTCGTTTTCAGTTATAATGGAAAAAAATTATTTCACTGCATTTTCTGGAGAAAAAAATGGACGAAAACAGAGCAAAAGCATTACAAGCCGCTTTATCACAGATCGAACGTCAATTTGGTAAAGGTTCGGTCATGCGCATGGGTGATGATTCTATCGCTAAAGATATTGCCACCGTGTCGACAGGATCACTTAGCTTAGATATTGCTTTAGGTATCGGTGGGCTACCTAAAGGCCGAATTATCGAAATTTATGGCCCGGAGTCGTCAGGTAAAACCACATTGACTTTGCATGTGATTGCCGAGTGCCAAAAACAAGGTGGTACGGCGGCATTTATCGATGCCGAACACGCACTTGATCCAAATTATGCAGCAAAACTTGGTGTTAACGTCGATGATTTATTAGTTTCGCAGCCTGATACCGGTGAGCAAGCATTAGAAATTACCGATATGTTAGTGCGTTCTGGCGGGGTTGATATTATTGTCATCGACTCGGTAGCCGCATTGACGCCAAAAGCTGAAATTGAAGGGGAAATGGGTGATCATCACATGGGCTTGCAAGCACGCTTAATGTCGCAAGCACTGCGAAAATTAACGGCAAACATTAAACGTTCTAATACCTTAGTGATCTTTATTAACCAAATCCGTATGAAAATCGGTGTGATGTTTGGTAATCCTGAAACAACAACCGGTGGTAATGCATTAAAATTCTATGCTTCCGTACGTTTAGACATCCGCCGTACCGGTGCAATTAAGAAAAGCGATGAAATTTTAGGTAATGAAACCCGCGTCAAAGTACTGAAAAATAAAATGGCACCGCCGTTTAAAGAAGCACATTTTGATATTCTATATAACGAAGGGATTTCGCGTGAAAGTGAAATTATTGATCTTGGTGTCAAACAAGGCTTGGTAGAAAAAGCGGGTGCTTGGTATAGCTACAACGGTCAGCGCATTGGTCAGGGTAAAGATAATGTTAAACAATTTTTGCGTGAACATGCAGACATGGCAGCTGAGATCGAAGCAAAAATTCGCGCTACTTTGTTACCAGAAACAGCACAGGCAACAAGTGATAAGCAAGCAGAAGAACAAACCAATTAAGCGATTTCTTAGTATTGACGCATAACGAATTAAAACAAAAAGCCCTCGGCTTATTGGCGCGTAGAGAACATAGCTACAAAGAGCTCACTTGGAAACTAAAGCGTTATGTGGATGATGAAGCGATAATCGACGCCGTTGTTGCTGAACTACAACAGCAAAATTTACAATCTGATAGCCGCTTTGCAGAAAACTTTGTCCATTGGCGTGTTTCCTTGGGTTTTGGTCCACAGCACATTAGTCAAGATCTGGCCCAACGTGGGGTCGCTGGTCATATTATTGCCGAAGTCACGAAAAAATATCATGATGAGTGGTTAATGCACGCTGAAAGAGTGCGACAAAAGCGCTTTGGTAAGCTATGGCCTGCTGACGCTAAAATGCTAGCAAAACAAAAACGTTATCTCTATCAACGTGGCTTCTCCGCCGAACAGATTAGCTTAATTTTCAAGGAATTTTGTTGAAAGCGCTAAGGTAATTTCGTTGTGATTTTTTATGTGATAAACTTTCACCATGAGCAACTTCATAAAAATAGATATTGATTATGAAAACAATGACGAGTGCTGAAATCCGGCAAAAATTCTTAGATTTTTTCTTTCGCAAGGGCCACCAAATCGTGCCTTCTAGTCAACTTGTGCCATTAAATGATCCGACCTTATTATTCACCAATGCCGGCATGGTGCAATTCAAAGAAGTTTTTTTAGGCGAAGAGCATAGAGATTACGTGCGTGCTACTAGTTCACAACGTTGTGTGCGTGCAGGTGGTAAACATAATGATTTGGAAAATGTCGGCTACACAGCGCGTCATCATACGTTTTTTGAAATGTTAGGTAAGTTTAGTTTTGGTGACTATTTCAAACGCGAGGCTATTCACTTCGCCTGGGAATTTTTAACGCAAGAATTAGCATTGCCACCGGAGAAGTTATGGATTACCGTTTTTGCAGAAGATAACGAAGCCGCTGATATTTGGCTTAAAGAACTAAAAGTTGATGCAAAACGCTTTAGTCGTTGTGGTGAAAAAGATAATTTTTGGGCCATGGGTGAGACTGGACCATGTGGCCCGTGTACAGAGATTTTCTACGATCACGGTGAAGCAATTGCCGGAGGTCCGCCAGGCACACCAGAAGAAGATGGTGACCGCTATGTAGAAATTTGGAACCTCGTCTTTATGCAATATAATCGCCAAGCTAATGGCAAGATCATCCCTTTAGAAAAACCTTCCGTTGATACTGGTATGGGATTAGAGCGTATTAGCGCAGTGATGCAGGGAGTACATAATAATTATGATACTGATTTGTTTCAACCGATTATCAAACGTATTGCCAAAATCGCTAAGATTAAAGATTTAACTCATACTTCTTGTCGTGTGATTGCGGATCATATCCGTTCCGCTGCTTTTTTAATTGCCGATGGTGTCGTTCCTTCAAATGAAGGTCGCGGTTATGTCTTAAGAAGGATTATTCGGCGTGCATTACGACATGGACATCAATTGGGTATCGAACAAAATTTCTTTTTTCAATTAGTAGAACCTTTAATTGATATCATGGGATCAGCGTACGCAGAATTAATCACAGCTAATCAGCGTATTGTCGATGCATTAAAACGTGAGGAAACTTTATTTGCAGAAACGCTGAATCAAGGGATGAAAATTTTTACTAGCACGATTAAAGATTTAAAGCAGAAAGTCATTCCAGGAGACATGGTTTTTAAACTCTATGATACCTATGGTTTTCCTGTTGATCTCACTGCAGATATTGCTAGAGAAAAAGGTTTAACTATTGACGAAGCGGGTTTTCAAACGGCAATGGAACAACAACGCCAGCGTTCGCAGCAATCAAGCCAATTTAAAACAGATTACAATGAAACCTTAAAATTAACCGGTAGTAGCGAATTTTATGGTTATGAAAGCTTAGAAAAGCAGAGTAAAATTCGTCATATCGATCAACGTAACCAAACAGTAGATGCGATTAAAGCTGGAGATGAGGCAATTATCGTATTAGATGAAACGCCTTTTTATGCTGAATCAGGTGGTCAAATCGGTGACCAAGGTGTAATTCAGTCTGGAGAAAATCTATTCATCGTTAAGGATACGCAAAAACAAGGCAAAAATATTTTGCATACTGGTTTTGTAAAAACGGGTGCTTTTCATTTACAAAAAACCGTGACTGCCGTAGTTGATCATAAACGCCGTCAAGCGGCAGCATTGAATCATTCAGCAACACATTTATTAAACGCTGCTTTACGGGAAACTTTAGGCGATCATGTGTTGCAAAAAGGCTCTTTAGTTGAACCAGAGCGTTTACGTTTCGATTTTTCTCATTTTGAAGCATTAAATCCGCAGCAATTGCAGCAAGTTGAAACGCTTGTGAACCAACAGATACGTGCTAACCTAAAAGTAGAAACAAAAATTATGACACCGGAACAAGCAATGGACAGCGGCGCCATTGCACTTTTTGGTGAAAAATATGGTGCTGAAGTTAGAGTCTTGTGTATGGGAGATTTTTCCATGGAACTCTGCGGTGGAACTCATGTCAACCATAGCGGCGATATCGGTGTCTTTAAAATTGTTAGTGAATCAGGTATTGCTGCAGGGATAAGACGAATCGAAGCACTTACGGGACAATATGCGCTGGATTGGATAGCAGGTTTGCAAAAAAATTATCAACAAATCAGTTATGCATTAAAAGCAGATAGCGATGCAGCAGTAAAAAAACTACAAGATATAATGCAACAGTTACGTCAGTCAGAAAAAGAAATCGCTAGATTAAAACAAAAAGTTGCCAATCAAGTCGAGCAAGATTTAAGTCAATTTGCCAAGGATTATCATGGTGTAAAAATTCTGACGCAAATTATAGCCGAAGCGGATAATAAGCAATTGCGTCATATGATCGATGATCTTAAATCAAAATTGCAAAAAGCAATCATCGTATTGGCAAGCAAGCAAAATAATAAAGCCAACTTGGTTGTGGGTATTACAAATAATCTGACTGATCGATACAATGCACAAAAACTGATAAATCATATTGCGCAAAAGATCGATGGTAAAGGTGGGGGACGTCCAGATTTAGCAATGGCTGGCGGCAGTAAACCAGAATATTTAGCACAAGCGTTGGCATTAGTGCCTGAATGGCTAGATGAACAAGGATAGTTAATCTTATGGCTTTATTCGTACAAAAATATGGCGGCACATCACTGGCAAATTTAGCTTGTATAAAAAATGTTGCCGATAGAATTGTTGCAGCAAAAAATGCTGGCCATCAAGTTGTCGTTGTTGTATCGGCGATGAGTGGAGAGACCGATAGATTAATCAAGTTGGCTCATGCCGTTACCTCCAATCCGCATCCGCGTGAATATGACGTATTAATTTCCACCGGCGAGCAAGTTGCTATGGCAATTCTAGCGATGGAATTAAATCATCGTGGTTACAAGGCGCAATCCTATACCGGTAGTCAATTAAAAATTCTTACTGAAAATCGCCATAAAAAAGCCAAAATAAAACACATTGATACGCAATTACTCAAACAAACTATAGATGACAATGCAATCGCAATTGTCGCAGGTTTTCAAGGCGTAGATGAGTACGGCAACATTACGACGTTTGGTCGTGGTGGATCTGATACCACAGCAGTTGCTATTGCTCACAGTCTTAAAGCAGATGAATGTCAGATTTATAGCGATGTTGCAGGTGTATTTACGGCAGATCCAAGAATTGTTGCAGAAGCGAGGCGTTTAGATCACATTACCTTTGAAGAAATGATAGAGCTAGCGAGTTCAGGCGCTAAAATATTGCAAAAACGTGCAGTAGAATTATCGGGTAAATATAAAGTGCCATTGCGAGTATTATCTAGCTTTGATGAAGGTCCAGGAACTTACATCAATTTTACAGAAATGCCACATATGGAACATCCAGTTGTCTCAGGCATTACTTACAATCGCAACGAAGCAAAGATAACCATTGTCGGTATTCCAGATAAGCCTAACATTGCTTATAAAATTATGGGACCAATTAGCGCTGCCAATATCGACGTAGATATGATAATTCAAAACAATATCGGTGATGGTAAAGCCAACTTTACTTTTACCGTTGCAGTTGAAGAATATGAGCATAGCTTGAAGATTTTGGATGCCATTGTTTCTGAGTTGGGTGCTAAACAAATTATTGGTGATAAAAACATTAGTAAGCTGTCTGTCGTCGGTATGGGAATGCGCACACACTGTGGTATAGCTTCAGTTATGTTTAATGCTTTAGGTTTGCAAGGAATTAATATACAATTTATATCGACATCAGAAATTAAGGTGTCGGTAATTGTGGCGGAAAAGCATTTAGAATTGGGTGTGCAAAGTTTGCATAGTGCATTTGGTTTAGAGTGTGCAACAAATGAAGGAAGTTAGTGTCAACTTAAGTAGTTTTGATTTAATTTTAATGACTTGAATGAATCTAACTGATTGTGATATATGCAATAATAAACTTAATATAATTAACTGCATAGTATTAATAATTTGCCACAATTGAAAATAAATTTAATTATTTATAGGCTATTCGTAAACGAATAATTATACTTACTTTTTTTTCTAAGAAAGTACTTGCACGATGATATAATTAGATGTATTCTAACCATTCGTTGCAAGACTAGGTGTATTAGGAGATAACTAATGTTAATTTTAACAAGACGTGTAGGGGAATCATTGATCATTGGCGATAGTGTGTCAGTTACCGTTCTGGGCGTCAAAGGTAATCAAATAAGAATAGGTGTGAACGCACCTAAAGATATTTCTGTTCATAGAGAAGAGATTTATCAACGTATCCAGCAAGAGAAAAATCAATCGGAAGACAAAAAAGAGTCTGAGTAAATATTTTCTCTTTCAAATTTTGCTGTTATACTTTTCTATTTTATTCAATGACAAAAGGAGAGGTGGCCGAGTGGCTGAAGGCGCTCCCCTGCTAAGGGAGTATGGGGCTAAAACTCCATCGAGGGTTCGAATCCCTCTCTCTCCGCCAAAACAAAGGTAATAATTTAAGTAAATTATTACCTTTGTTTTGCATACAGCACCCGTAGCTCAGCTGGATAGAGTACCTGGCTACGAACCAGGAGGTCGGGAGTTCGAATCTCTCCGGGTGCGCCAAAATAAAAAAGCCCTGCATCGCAGGG
>JBCDIY010000013.1:0-11834 GCA_038748435.1 Pseudomonadota bacterium
TAATTGTTGCCCGTCTCGGGTAAAATTATTAGGATTCAACCAATGCTCTAGTCGGGCCTTAATATCTGGCCATTCTTTATCAAGCATTGAAAACCAGGCAGTATCACGATTAGCAGATTTAACTATCATGTGCTGTCGAAATATGCCTTCAAAGGTAAAACCTAATCGCCTTGCGCATTGTTTTGATCTGTCATTTGCTTCATCGCATTTCCACTCAAGTCGTCTATAACCAAGTTGTTCAAATATATATTGCATTAAAAGATAATGCGCTTCAGTACTAGCGGCTGTTTGTCGTAAGCGTGGAGAAAAATGCACGTGGCCTATTTCAATGCTGCCATGGTTAGGTTTGATATTTAATAAACTCGTCACTCCAACTGGTTCTAAGCTATTACCTATATAAACCACGTAGAATAGTGGATCAGCTTGAGTGCAAAACTTATCTATCCACGCAATAAATTCTGTCTCAGAGTAAAATGGCCCATAAGGTAAATACTGCCAATTCGCATGAGTGTTATCCAGTGAAAATACTTTATAAAGTGCTAATGCATGCTTAGCTTTATTCAAGGGATGTAGTTCACAGTGGTCTCCATACAGTACCTGAGACTTAGGCTTGGGATAAAACTCTCGCAAGCAAGATTGTAAATCAATAGGGTTCATAATGATTGCTCTGTTATTTTTAAAAACTATTGCCAAGCTTAAAGCATATTGGTACCCTTTATAAGAACCAGTTTTTTTATATATATGGTGCCAATTATGCCGGTTATCGCCATACCCCTTGCAGAATGTCGTGATATTACCTTAGATCCTTGTGCACATGAACCTCTGTATCAACAGCTTTATCATGAAATACGCATTCGCATATTACAAAAAAAACTCATTGCCGGCCAGCGCCTACCTGCCTCTAGGGTACTTGCGCAAGAATTAAAGGTTTCGCGTAATACTGTACAGCTGGCGTTGGTGCAATTACAAGCAGAAGGCTATCTTGAAACTGTCGCTGGAAGCGGTGTGTATGTAAGTGCGCAAATTCCTGATGATTACCAACAAGTCATCTCTAGCAGGCCGAAACGTAAAATTCAAAAAAATGAATTTAATAACACTACACTTTCGCATTATGCGCAAAACAGTTTACGAGTCACAAACCCAGAACCATCATCTTATAAACCATTCTCACCTGGTTTACCTGACTTCGCTGCTTTTCCGAGAAGCCTGTGGTTAAAGCTTTGGCATAAACACTTAAGGCATAATCCCATTGGTAGTATTGCAACTAGCTCTCCCTTAGGTTTGTTAGAGCTCAGACAAGTTCTGTGCGATTACTTACGTTACTCACGCGCTGTAAATTGCTACCCTGAGCAGATTGTTATTACTCAAGGTGCGGCGCAAGCACTAGATTTAGTCAGTAGATTATTCGTTAATCCTGGCGACACAGTAATGCTGGAGGAACCTGGCTACTTAGGCATAAGACGTTTATTGCTCGCATTGGGGGCTAAGCTGATTACCTGCCCGGTAGACCAACATGGCATTAAGCTCGCTTCATTACTGCAGCAAATTCAACAACCTACTAAGTTAATTTACACCACACCAACGCACCAATATCCACTGGGTGGCGTCATGCCGATTTCGCATCGATTACAATTATTGGCGTGGGCACATAAAAATAATGTCTATATTATTGAAGATGATTATGATAGTGAGTTTCATTATACAGCCAAACCACTACCGACTTTACAAAGTCTAGATAATAATCAGCAAGTTTTGTATGTAGGTTCGTTCAGCAAAGTTATATCACCCTGCTTACGTTTAGGTTATCTTGTTGTGCCAGAAAATCTTGCTGGGCTATTGGGAAAATTAAAATGGATAACTAGCGGTATAACCGAGCAAGTAAAACAAGCCGTTGTTAGCGAATTTATTAAGTCCGGTCAATTCAGTAGACATCTAAAACGCATGCGCATCGCTTATGCGGAAAAAATGCAATGGATTATAACCAAAGCCAAACAACAGCTTAGTCAATGGTTTAATATTGGCGCACATGGCGCAGGTATGCATTTAGTTATCCGGTTAAAAATTAAAATCGATGATAAAAAGTTGCTGGCCCAATTAAAACAAAAAAATATTGCTTGCACTGCGTTATCAAGTTATTATTTTTCTGCGCCTAAGCAATATGGATTAGTTCTAGGATTTTCACATATGCAAAAAGATGAAATTCTTCAAGGAATATCTACAATTCGCGAAACTATGATCGAAATTTTAGAACTCAGTTAGCAATCTCTTGGAAAAAAATAAAAGACTGATTAACTATGGTGTAAATCGAATGGAATAGTTGCAAAAATCAATGCCTCAGTTTGAGACAGGCCAGTTGTATCTGCTTGGGGTAAACTCGATAATCTTATAATCCGTGATACCATTTATATAAAATGGATCTTGTTTAATTATCTCTTGCGCTTTATCTTTTGTCGTTTGCGCTAATATAATACCGCCATCGCGTGGCACTTTTGGGCCAGATGCTATAAACATACCTTCAGTATAAAAAGAGGTTAAAAAGTCACGATGGGCTAACAAATGTTGTTCGACAGTATCCAATGGTTTTTTATAGGTAAGTTCAATGATGACCATAGTACAAACTCCTAGAAAATAGTACAAATACATTTAATCATCATAACATGGAGTTACGACTGCCCATACTCTATCAATTTTATTATTGTCATTAAGATGCCAAATGCCACATACGCAGCGGTGTCTGAGTTCACCTGTTGCTTTCACAATTGAAGTTGAATAAAAATTCACTACGATATGATTATCATGACCCGCAACAATTTTTTTGATTTTAAACGTTGTCTCTTTATATTTACTGGCTTGCGATTTTGCTTGCTGCACTAAATCATTGTAATTTAGGTTAAGCTCGATCGGTTGTTTTTTATCATCAGTCGTTTGTACAGTTTCCTGAAAATCTTGTGCATAAAAATCATCTATTTTGTTTAAATCATTGCTTTGCCAGATATTAAAATACATCTGTGTAAAAAAATTTTCTACATTGATGGCATTGACCTCATAATTAACTTACTTTACATACATTATATCTATAAATATAAATGCTTTCGCCGAAAATCAGGCATTAATTTTTAATCTAAAGCTGCTATGGAAAGATATGATTTTAACCACTTTTTTCCTTTGGTCGTAATCACTATCACACGTGGTTTACTCGTTGATCGCATGACTAGGCGATGATTAAGAAAATAATCTAAAATCGCTTTGCCTAAACTGCCCGCAAGGTGATACTTGCGTTCGGTCCAATCTAAACAAGGCCGTGCAAAAGAACGTCTTAAGTTTGTTAATACAGTAACGTCGATATCTAACTCTGCGAAAAACTGCTTACCTTTGGTTGTAATAATAAAATTTTTTTCTATAAGCTTGATATATTGTTTGCTTTGCAATGCCGCTGTAATAGCCACACCAAGTCGACCTGCCAAATGATCATAACAAGTTCTTGCTAATGATATTTCTCTAGGTAACTTATTATGATTAGGTAGTGACAGTTTGGGGGAATCAGTTAATATACTCAAAGATTCAAGTACTTTAGCTACACGATGCGAAGCTAATTTATAATAGCGATGTCGACCACCAGTTTCGCATAAAATTAACTTTGCTTGTCGTAATTTACTAAGATGGTTACTAGCCGTTTGCGGAGAAACATTCGCAATCATGGCTAATTCACCTGCAGTAAATGCTCTACCATCCATCATAGTCGTAAGTATTTTCGCGCGCGTGGTGTCACCAATTAAATTGGCGATGTTAGATTCTAATGACATCAATTCTCCTACTTTTTACCATAGCAGTAAGTAATGCAATCCATGCTATTATGCTAGCTATTGTGACTACCCACCAACCCTGCGCAATGCCATTAATTAAATTATGACGTGTTTTTAAGCCAATCAACATTGCCACAGTACCTGCGGCAAACGCTATCGCCACATTTTGTATCATACGTGTTAAAGCAGAAATAAATGCTTGACTGTTGACTGGAAATTGCCTAGTTAAATTAATATAACAAGAGGGTTGATACAATCCGCCACCAAACCCATAACAAAATAATAACAAAAATAGCCTGATTATTCGCCAATCCATGGTAATTTGCGTCAAACAAATTAATGCAAAAATCATAATACTTAAGCCAATCAACATCGGCAGAAGTGTACCAAACTTTTGCACAAGTCGCACAGAAATTTGACTAGCACTTACGATGCCTAATGGTGCAGATAAGCTGATCAAACCCACTTGCCAAGCTGTGAAATACCTTAATTTCTCTAGATAAATCGGTGGTAGCATAAATGCAACAACAGTGGCACCACCAAAAGCAATAATACCCAACATGGGTGCGGTGAAGTTAATGGATTTAAACAATTTCCATGGAATAATTGGATGCTTAGTGCGTTGTTCAAACAGCAAATAAGTGCTAATTAGGATAATCGTAATGACAGCAGCCAAACAAAATTTTTCAACGGCATAGCTGATAAAATTGAGAGTCAATAATAAGCAAAACATACTTATGGCTAATAACTTTAAATTAAGATAATTAATTGGTTTTTTTTGTAAAACTTCTTGTTTAGCGACTAACTTGCGACAGCCAATTATGCCAACGATACAGATAGGAATATTTATCCAAAAAAGCCAACGCCAACCAGCGATAGTTAAAATAAATCCACCTAACACTGGCCCCAGCATTGGTCCTAAACCGATAAACATACCTAATATTCCCATGGCTTTTGCTATGTGTGGGCCTTCAAGTCGTGTGGTAATCAATGCGATAGCGGTAGCCTGCATCATAGCAGCAGATAACCCTTGTAAGGCGCGAAAAATAATCAGCATCCAAATATTTGTTGCAGCACCGCATAATAATGAGCTTAACGCAAATAAAGCTAAGCCTGTGATATAAATCTTCAAACACCCTACTCTATCTGCTAGACGACCAAACAGAAGAATAGTGGCACTCAAAAATAAAGTATAAAGTGTCACAGTCCAGATAACTGTTGAGATAGGTGCAGCAAATTGTTTTAAAAATGTTGGAATGGCAATATTGATAATTCCTGAATCAAGCGTTGATAAGAACATACCAACCCCTGCAATGAGTGATACTGTTGATGCTGATTGTTTGGCCTGTTTCACTGGATAATCCGCTATATGCTAATAATCTTATTATTCTACAAAGGCAATTGTATAGATGTTTCATGCTTTGTCGAAATATGCTTGCATATGGAAAGAACCTTAAATATTTGTTACCCTCCTGAAAATAAATAAAATACTATCTCTATCTAGGAAATTTATATTGACAATTCTGTCAAATATTTTAGAATTCACAACTAAGTTTAACCAAGGAGATAGTGATGCAAGCAGATAATAAGTTAGGATTCGAACCGTTTGAAATTCCAGTCGATGGCTATAAAGTTCGTGCTTATAGCTTAGGTAGTGGTGATAAAGTGTTAATGATGATTCACGGTGGGCCTGGATTTCCTTCAAATTATCTACAGGATTCGCATGCTATTTTTTCTACCCTAGGATATCGTGTCGTTACTTGGGACCAATTAGGTTGTGGTGAGTCCGATAAGCCGAACGATGAAACATTATGGAATTTACCGCGATTTGTCGAAGAGGTTGAGACTGTCAGGCAATCTTTAGAATTGGGAGCCGTACACTTGTTAGGACAGTCATGGGGTGGTGCATTGGGGCTTGAGTACTGTTTAAAATATCAAGACAATATAAAATCTTTTATTATGGCAAATTCCACTCCAAGCGTGCCTTTGATGCAAAGTGGCTTTGAACGATTACGCTTAGGCTTAGGCTTGGAAACTTGTACCATGATGTCACGCCGAGAAGCTGAAGGTTCAACACATCATCCTGAATATCAAGCCGCGGCAACATTACTTTTTTATCGCCATATTTGTCGTACTGAAAATTGGAGTGAAGCCATGCAATATTGTTGTAATAATATTGCAAAACCCGTTTGGGACGCCATGTTTGGAGGTCAAGTGTTTAAATGTGATGGTAAGTTAAAACATTGGGATCGCAGTAATGATTTAGCGCAACTGAAAAAGCCTGTGTTAATCATTCAAGGGGAATATGACGAAATTATTCCCGACTGTGCTGCCTTGGCTCATCGAAATTTACCTAATTCTGAATTTGTATTATTTCGTGATTGCTCACATATGCCGTTTTATGAAAACCCTAGCTTATACCAAGAGGTAGTCAGTAAATTTTTGGCAAAATATTAAAAACTCCTTATTTTAATTTTATGGTTCCAATACGATAGTTATTACGATACATCCTTTATAATATCGAGAAAATTTCAGAACATGAACATGAAAACACTAGAAAAGAATGCGATCAATGTATGGGGCGAACCTGGTAAGTTATGGCTTAATCAACTAGCAGATATCATTGCACAATTATCCGATCATTGGAACTTGAGCAATATAGAAGCCGTAACAAACATGAGTTACAACTACGTTGCAAAATCACTTAGAAAAAATAATACCCCTGTTGTATTAAAATTTAGTTGTGATAAAGAGCTTATCGCAAATGAATACCGCACATTAAAACATTTTAAAGGTCAAGGCTCGATTAAGGTATTTGATATCCATCGTGGTTTGAATGCACTTTTACTTGAGCAAGCGATCCCTGGAGATCTTTTAAAAAATCATCACCTTAATAATATAAAAGGTACTATAAAAATTTATGCGACAGTTATCAAAGCATTAGCTTCTGGCCCTAACTCAGCTAAAGAATACCTACATGTTAAAAAATGGTGTGAAGCAATTGATAGAATTGCTGATCATCGAATCAAAGCAATTTTTATAAACAAAGCAAAAATGCTTAGGAATTTTTTATTTCAAACAAAACCGAAGGAATATCTTTGTCATGCAGATCTACATTTAGAGAATATTATCAGTCATGGAAATAAATGGCTGAGTATCGACCTGAAAGGAGTTATCGGCGAAATGGCATCCGAAGCGGCTGCATTTGATTTAATCGGCAAAAATGAATGGTCTGAATCTGAGACGATTAAAAACAAAATAATTACTCGTGTAAAACTACTCGCTAATGAACTCACAATTGATAAAAACAGATTACTCGCTTGGATTTTCTTACGTATCATCATCTCAGCGCAATGGTTTATAGAAGATAATGGTGATCCAACCGAAATGTTAAATCTGGCAGCAAATGTCTATCCACTACTAGACTAGCCCAAATAACATACTCTAATTTGACATTTTTATTGAAAGAAAATCATTGCTATAGCAGCATACAAGTTGTATCATCCGCAATGAGAAGAATTTTGCAAAATTATTGCAGCAACTATATAAAGCAGTTGAGTAAATGAAAATTAAACAAGGCATATAAATGGCAAAAGAAAATAGCTTTAATCCTAGATTATTACTTATTTTTTATAATTCCCTTTCCATCAGCTCACTCGCTGGATGGCTTGTCTTTCGCAGTATTGCTGGCACAACCAATGCTGAATTTTCGGTTCAAGATGCTATAACTGCTGCTTCTAGTTTTGCTATCCTGGGTTTACTTGGGGAAATTGTCCGCCATATAGCTAACAAAAAAGCTAAGTACGAAAAACTAAAAAACATAATATCTGACTTTAGAATTGTGCTATTAACCACCGCAACGTTAACAGCTTTTTTGGATTTAATCTATAAACAATATAACGATTTATCATTGTTGACTCGTCTTATTTTAACCGTTGGCTCTACTGGGCTTTTGACATCTTTAAAAATGCTGATACGTTATGCGTTTAATGATGCATCAACAACAATGCCAAAAAATATACTTTATATTGCTTTTAATTTTGTCCTTGCCATTACAAAAGGCTTCTTAGGTTATATCCTTAGCTTAGGTATTTTAAAAGAAGCGGAAGATCTAGATATTGATACAAGCAGTTTCTTAAAGGATTTTTCACCCTGGTTAGTAGGTGGATTTGCATTTGTTACAAATTTAAAACAATTGTCGAATAACCAGATACCCACTTTCATTAAAGGTAATTGGAAAAAATTGTTCAGTCTTTATCATATTTTTAGTGCTTTTACTAACGTATTAGTTGGATTTACTTCATGGATAGCATTCTGGTTTTTTAAGATTCAATTAGATTTAATGCAACAGTTTGCTGACAATCCTGAGATAAGCCATTTCGATGCTTTTAGTCTGTTGGTTTTAACCCTAATGGCAGTTATTCCGTTTACTGAATTACTCACACATAAAACATTACATGCCGATGGATTTATAGTTAAATCACTGAATTTATTTTCGCAAACTTTGAAAGGATTAATTTTTCCTTTGAGTGCGATTAACCCGCATACTAAGGTGCCTACATATTTTCTAATAGGTTTTGGTAGTGTCGGCTTGCTGTCAGGAATTTCAACCGAAATTCCTAAAAATTTTCTAAAAGAACATGATTCTAAATTTAGTAATGGATTCAGAATTTTTTATGAAAATTTAAACAAATTGCTAGATTCTAGTGTCTATGTCGCATTTGTTTTTACTCTGTTCCAAGCATTATTACCCATTAGAATTACTCCAGCTTACTATGGCATTGTTGCAGCTACGGTTTTATTCGATTTTTTTGCTAAAGAATTTTTAGCTGAGCGCTTAATTTTATTTAAAAAAAATGTCTTCCATTTTTTACATGGCATCATAGGCGCTGCAGGTTTTTCACATGCAGCCGAAAATGTATTTGATAAACTTATGGAGCACTACCATGGCAAAGATGTTATTCCAGAATCGATATCTATCATACTTATTGTAACTAGTGTTTTAGTCGAAGCTGCGAATGAAGTATATTCTTCAGCTAATGAAAATCCAAAATTAAATGCAATTTACACTGCTATTATTGTATTTTATGCTTTAGCAGAAATTCACCTTGCGCAAGAACCAACTGAAGATGAAGGTTATACTGAAACAAATGAGCCGAGTAAATGGTTCTTAAGTAACTATTTATTTTTATCCTTTTTACTTAGTCTTTACAGTGGAGTTTTTAAATATTTTTCAAGTAGGAATATGCTGAAAAATCCAGAAGAATATCAAATGCTAGAAGATAATTCTAAGCAATACAAAATTTCATTAAACTGTATCGCTACAACACCTGCATTTTTTTACAAGAAAATGCAGGAGTACTTTAACAAGGTTAAAGAGAATATTTCAAATTGTCTTACTTCAAAATACGGTAATGTTAACTCTTAGAAATATGAACTAAATCTAATAGTATTACGCTATAAAAGCTAGACTTTTTACGCTGATTTTTTTAGATTAAACTAAAATCCTACATCAATTGACAAAATCTATTCAAAGCTCCATGATTATATAACGAAATTTATATAGAATAGTCGATTTATGCAAAGCAAAGATAAAGTTTACAAAATTTATGACAAAATCATCGATTGGTTTGACGCGCATCGTAGCAAAGATTTAACCATGGAAAAACGCTACTTAGATTATATCATTTCGAAAATTCCAGTTAATAGTCAGGTTCTCGATATAGGTTGCGGCACTGGAGAACCTATTGCCAAGTATTTTATTGCTAAAAATTTCCAGCTAACTGGTATAGATGCCAGTAGCAAAATGATTCAATTATGTAAAACAAGATTTCCACAAGCAAAATGGCATTGTCAAGATATGCGAAAGTTAAAATTAGATACAACTTTTGATTTGATCATTGCCTGGCACAGCTTATTTCATTTACCTCAAAATGAACAAAAATCTACTTTAAGTCTTCTTGCCAGTTATCTTAAAAAGCATAGTTTATTAGTTTTTACTACCGGTTACGAAGAAGCAGAAGAATGGTCGAATAACGGTGGATATGATTTATATCAGGCTTCTTTGTCAATTGAAAGTTATCAAAAAATTTTACAAGAAAATGGTTTGAAAATACTTATGCAAAAAATTAGAGACCCTGATTGTGGCAATGCAACTGTCTGGATTGCTCAAAAAAGTTAATGGTTGTTAAATTAAGTACGACGTTAGCTGTCTAGAAAAATCACAGCTACTTTCTTTAGGCAAGAAAATCAGAAGATGGTCAATAACCATAATGTCAATTATATTAGGGACACTTCCGACTTGAATTACAGGATTTTTGAAAGTTGTCATTTTTTCATAAATAGGGAGAGGGTTAAAGGAGCCATTAGGGTCGCAGTTGATATCAGCTATAATAGACAGTTTTTTATCGCTCAATATTTTTCCGTTTGTTACGAATGGTGAGATTTTTTTCTGTCATATATGAGTTCTCCTATTGGGTCAGTTTAAATGATGATCAATTTCCTCCCCTCATCTAGACTAGCTTTGCCTCTTTAAATGTTAACCATAACTTGCTCTCATAGTCATACAACTTACATTGCTTAAAGATATTAAATATATGGCGCCACTTAAATGTATACTCATGAAAATAGCTCCCATATTCTTCTTTTAATGCTTGATGGGCTTTTGGTAAATGGTAAAAAGGAATGCGGATGTCTAAGTGGTGAGGTATATGTATCATAATGTTGTGCAACACTATCTCTGTTAACTTTGGCAAATGAACAACTGTACAGCAATAGAGAGCACCAACAACGGGTGACCATTCATTCCTTTGCTTAAAGAATGGGATATCTGGGTGCGTATGGTGTAGATAGACCAGCAAGCCTATGCCATAATTAAAAATAATGAGTGGCAAAATAAATAGTGCAATAACACCAATGATCCCACCAAAAAAATAATAACCTAACCCAGAAATTATGATCATATAGGCCAACACAACTATTTTCCCTCTTCGATAGTAACGGCGCTGCGTTTTATCTTTTCCTGGATTAAATCTCCAGGTGTATTTCCACCATATTTGCCGTATGTAATGGACCGCACAAGTGAAAAAATTTCTCTCAACCCTGTAAAGAACTCGTTGGCGAAGCGACAGTCTACGGTACTCTTGAGGACTTAGCGGAGTCCAAATAACATCAAGTGGCGTCAAGGACATAAAGCCATGGTGAACTTTGTGGCCATATGACCAAATACGATAGACACTAAAGGATGGTAGCATAAATAGCGTCCCCAGTATTGCGGCCGTTTTCTTACTTTTAAATAAAGCACCATGGGCTGCATCATGTGCCCAAATAAACATAAGCGCTGCAGCAATACCAAAAATAGTACCACCCAAGAGCTTAGCTATTATGCTTGTGCCGGCAAAAACAAAGACCAGACCTATAGTTAACAAAAAGAGATCAAAAAAACCCCAGCAAAAATTCAGCCACATCGAGCGCACATAGCAGTCCTTAGGAATAGCCTTTCTGACCTCAGAGAATTTTAATTCTCGAACTTTTTGCCATAGGCTTTTAGTGTGTTTATTGCCAGCTGTATTGCTATCACACAAAGTCAAACACTTTTCATCAGAGCTTACGGTGTCTGTTTTCATAGTCCTCCAAATTATTTAAGCACATATTTTTACTCTTTTCCTCAGCTGTAGGCTTAGTGGAGAGGAGAGTTGTAACCACTTGTTAATAGTAGACCTTGCGCTGCTGCAAAATTTACTAATAGAAGATAATTATGACCACATTATAAACCTTCTGTTTTTATTTGCAGCGCGCTTGGTTTGCCTGATTTTTTAATTCGCTTGGCAACTTTCTTTTCCTTAGCGAACATTAGGGGGTTTTTCTTTTCTTCTCTTCTTTTCGATTTTTCTTTACTCATGGCTATAATGCTCCTAAAGAATTAGGCAGGGTTGACCTGCAGCATTTACAGGCGCAATCTGTCTGTAAGTGAATTTATTCATTCGGGTTGCAGTGGTAGCACATGTTCCTGTTAGCTTTCAACAAGAATAA
>JBCDIY010000014.1:0-11466 GCA_038748435.1 Pseudomonadota bacterium
GTTAAATTAGCTGATTTATTGTTTAACTCAAAAGATGGTCGGCAATTATTGCAGGATAATCCTAATTTTTTAACCAAAATTCTAAACCATTTACATGAAAAACAAACAGAAAAAAGTTTTATTGAAATTCTGACAGAAGCCAACTTTTGGTTGGACTTTATAAAAAATAATTCAGCACAATTGCAGGAATTTGGTATACCATTACTTCTGTCTATATTAGGTGATCCAGTAGATGAAACTTTGCTAGTCCTGATGATATTTAAACTTCCATATATTGAAGAATTACTTGAAAGTAAAAACATAGAACCCCTAAGAAAATTTTCTCAGTGTTATTGGCCATATTTGCAAAGAGCAATGTGGCCTGACTCTGGTTATACTTTAGAATTTTTTGTTGCTGAAAAATATCCTGAGGTTGCACAACATCTGGAGTCTACTGATTATCAACAAAAATTAGAGGCTTCGAAGGTTAAAATACAGCAAGTTGCAACGACATTTGCGATTAAAATTATTTCCAAACTGCGACAACAACATGGACCATATTATTTGTTTACTGATTGTGATACTAATGCTCAGTATATTATTACTAGAGCAATTGTAGAGATTGCTTCTGAGTACCCGGCAGTGTTGATTGGACATGATGCATCCTCAAAATTAAATGAAGATATTCTTACAGCAATATGTAAGTTTTATGATGCAGGATGTGGTATTAGTATGATAAATCAAAGTAATTTAATGAGTATTTTCAAAAAAGTACTGGCTGAAAACGAAGTCATGTTAGAAAGTAAATCAATGTATTTTTCTAAGCTAGATCCTCACAAGGGAAATATTTTAGGTAGTCAAGAACACCCGAGTACAGCAACTTCAAGTTTGATAGAAGCAGAAAATCCTACGGTCAATTGTTTTTCGAATGAGGAAATAGAAAAATTCTCAAGCGAAGTGGTTCATGAGTTCATCTATTGCAAGGGACCTAATTTTCTATTATGGAAAGCTAAAGATCATGCCATAGAAATTATTACTAGCTTGATTAAAAATATATCTGAGGAATTTCCAGAAGCTTTTATTGCCAAGTCTGATCAAACTAAAGACAAACTTAAACATGTTATCCTTAATAAGGTAACTGAAGCAGATAAAATTAATCACCGTTTTTTACGACCACTTCTTAAACAGCAGTTAGTTGCTTTAGGATATAAGAGTAAAGCAAATGAGCTTCACTTTGAAAAATTAACTACTAAAGGTTATAAATTAAATTTGAAAAATGCTGATTCTAGCAGTTGTACTCAAAATGAAACAACAGAGTTGTCTTCTCCTGAAAAAGATAAACAACTCAATGATCTTAGGATAAAAAGAATGAAATTTTTTACATCAATGAATTCTAAAAATTTTAATAATCAAGTTGGTTCAAGTTTAAAATCAGATACTACCGAGCACCTAAGTAAAAGACAAAAGAGAAATTAATTCCTTTAGGAAAATAATACTGTATTTACTAGATATTGGTGTCTTCAAAACTTAATTTTTGCTGATATGAATTATTAATATAGAAACTATAGTTTATTCATTGAAGAATAAAAGCGGCGTTTTTCTAAGTTTTATAAATACAACCTTTTCTATAGAAAATCAGTGATATCAATAATTCTATAAAAATATTCATTGGTAGCTAGGTTTGTCGAAACACCACCGATATGAAAAAGTACTGGAATTGTTGCAAAGCCTCTGGGTACTTTCAAGGCAGCAATTTTTTCTTCAACCTGGGTGATCATATCTATGCCTAATTCTCGACGCTTAAACTTAAATTCACATACAAATAAGTTATTTGTTGTGGTTTGGACTAAGTAATCGATTTGACATCCAGCTTTAGCGCTCGTTTTAGATTGTCTAAACGGGCCATCTGCTACGATGTCTGTTGGAATGACGCCAATAGCTTCTAATAGTAATTTTCTGTTTTGCAATAGTAATTGTTCGAGTTGTAAGCCAATATGGGCTTCAAATCCAGGTAATTTTGATATTTGAATATTTTGAAAATTATCTAATTCGATTTTATTTTTTTGTGGTTCTATTAATTTTAAGTAAAATCGCATGTAAGGATCACAAATACGGTATAGGCTTTGCTTTAATACTTTCGTTGTTTTAAAAGACCACAATTTTTGTTTTTGGACAAATCCTGCCGTGATTAAATGTTCCATTAGACTACTTAAGGTACCACTATGAGAAAATTTAATGCTGCTGCGAACATCAGCTAGTGTTTTCATACCATCCTTTAGTGAATCAAGAATTTTTTTGTAGGAAGTCCCTTTACCATTAAATAAATCATGAAAGATGCGATCAAACTCGAGTGCTAATAAGCCGTCTTTTGCAAAACATAATTGCTTGATAAGCGCATCTGCAGTTTGACCGGGGACAACCTGTTCTAAATACCATGGAATACCTCCCAGGATGCTAAGCAGTTTAAAGGTATCATAATCAGATCCTTTAAAGCCAGACACTTTAAGCAGTTTATTAGCCTCAGGTATAGGCAGTGGTTCCAGCGTAATCGTAAGATTAATACGTCCAAAAAAGGCTGTACTTTTTAAAATATTCTCCTCAATCCAGGTTGAAACTGAGCCACAGCAAACCAGCATGATGGGTAACGTTTGTTTGTCCCACCAAGCTTTAAGTTTGGGAATAAAGCTTGGATCTTTGCAACCCATCCATGAAATTTCATCAAACAATACGATATCACCAGCTTTGAGATCTCTAGTTAAATGCTCAAATGCATCACTCCAATCTTGAAAAGTAAAAGGTGGCAGCTTTAATTTTGAGGTAAGAAGTTTAGCAAAATGATCACGTTGACTTTGATCATCTATGCCATCTTGTGGGGCTAAACCAGCAAAATTCCACAGTCTATTCTCAGAACATTCGGAAGCAAAATGGCTTATTAAACGACTTTTTCCTACTCTACGTCTACCTTTGACTACCACTAAGCTGGGGCTTCTTTTTTTATGTAGGGCTCTCAAACGTTCTAATTCAGTGCTGCGGCCAATAAATAATGGTGTAGCCATAATAATCTCATTTTGCTCAACTATACATTAATGTTATAATGAGCAAAAAAATAAAGCAAGAAAAAATGCTCAAAATGACTGTTTGTTCATGTTGAGCAAAGAGGGAGTAGTAAGTATGGGCTTATTAGTGATAAAAGTATGTATTTTGTCAATGATTATGACAATTTACATACTTTAATGACTATTCAAAATTTGGAATGCGTTTTTCAATCACATCCTGCCAAACTTCTTCTTCGAAACCAAAATGGCGCCAATCTTCGATATGGCAGGGGTATAATTTGCCATCGATATGATCACACTCGTGTTGCACAATGCGAGCATGAAGATTTTCTGCTTCACGTTGGATAAGATTGCCTTGAGAGTCGAAGCCGCGATATTTAATTTTTTTATAGCGTGGTACAACACCACGCATACCCGGAATACTCAAGCAGCCTTCCCAACCCAGCACTTTTTCTTGGCTTAATGGTTCGAAGCTAGGGTTGATTAATACCGTATTGGGTACCGCTGCTTCATTAGGATATCTGGGGCTGGATTCAAAACCGATGATGATGACACGCTGATTTACACCGATTTGTGGCGCGGCAATGCCTATGCCATTTAATGCTTGCATGGTGGTAAACATTTGCTTAATTAATTCGTCTAGCTCGGAGGAGGGGATTTTGTTTACTTTTTCTGCAACGCGGTAGATACGTTTGTCGCCCAAACGCACAATCGGTTTAAATTTCATCATTGATTTCCTTGTTGTATTTAAAATGCGCTAAGTACTTTGTTTAACAATAAAAAAAATGCTATGCTCATATGATAAAGCATATTTTTACTCGGAGGAATTTAATCTATGCGTAATCCTATCATTGGTATTGTCAGTATTGTCATTGCCGTCGTTGTGGCTATTCTTGCGGTAATTTTATCGCCGGCAAATTTAAAGATCGTTGTGATTTTATCGCGCTTTTTTGAAGTCATGATACCTTTTCTAGCGGTAGGTGCGTTGATTAAATATCTATTAAAAGACAGTTGATCCAATTCTTCTTAAAAATGACCTGTCATTCCGGAATTTTTGGATAGGGACATCCAAAAATGTCCGGAACCTAGTGCTGCGCCAAGGATGGATTTTATGAAATAACCCATTTTTTCGTATATTCTCCTGGATCCCCGCCTGCGCGGGGATGACAGATCCTATTTATACAACAACGCCTTTTAAAAAAGGGAGGGACGTAGCGTATTGCACCAATAAATAAAAACTGCGTCGTATCATTCAACACAGAACCATCCCCCTCTTTTTTCAAAAGAGGGGTTAGGGGAGATTTGTCAATATTCAGACGCCTAAAACGAATTAAAATATTTCCGCAACGGCGAGATCACAATTCTTTTGTTTAAAATAAATTTTTGCTGCTTATTAATTTTTTTTAATAAGCTATTGGCAATATTCATGCCGATGAAAAAATAACCTGTGATAGCAGTTTTTTTCTGCTGGTGTTTTTGCATGACATCAATAATATAATTTTTTATGGTTGTAATAAAATCTTTTAATGCCTGAGACAATTCAAGATGTTGCAATACTTCTTTGGGTGAATTCAGCGGAATTTTATATTTATCTGTCAATGTTTGTGGGATGATAACTAAACCCTTATGCAAATGCAAAGAGAAATCTTGTAACAGTGATATTAAGCCAATGATGCTGCCACAATCACGGGCTAAACTTAATAAGGATTTATCTGGTTGTTTAGTTAAACTATAACAGCATAACATTTCACACAGTGAATGCCGATGATGTGTGAATAATACCAGATCATTAAATTTAGCAATGTGCAATTGGTTTAACTGTAATAGAATCCCATCAATAATTCCAGTCCAAAGTTGTTTGGGTAAATGCTTTGCTTGAGCTAATTGATTTAATTGTTGTGTTAAAGGGTGACGCGGTTGGTCTTCATACCAGATATCGATTTCACTTTGCCACCAATTTAATTTTTCCATCGCCACAGAAATTTCTTGGCAACGATAGGGGATATCAATTAATTTTTCAAAAATGGCATGAATTAAAATAATTGCTTGCTTGTTGGTTTCATCTAAGCGTAATAAACGATAATATAAATCACAACCAGGAATTAATTTACCTTCATGAGTATTAATCATGTTCAGTCAAAATTTGTTTAAGTTGATACAAAGTATTCAGTGCATCTCTAGCTGTCATAGCGTCAGGATCAAGCGCTTGTAATTGCACAATGACGGGATGATCTTTTATAAATAGATCTGCTTGCGGTTCGGGTTGAAAAGTTTGTTGATTATCTTTTGGAGTTTGTTCTAATTCAGTTAACTTTAGCTTTGCCATACTAATAATGTTTGCTGGAATCCCCGCTAACTTTGCCACATGAATGCCATAACTACGATCTGCCGCACCTTCTTGTAATTTATGTAGGAAAACAATTTTATCTTCGTGTTCGGTTGCATTCATATGCACGTTGAGGACATTTTTTAATTGTTGGGCTAATTCGGTCAACTCGAAATAATGCGTTGCGAATAAAGTATAAGCATGAATTTCATTCGCGAGATAACTTGCCACTGCCCAAGCGAGTGCAAGACCATCGAAGGTACTTGTGCCTCTACCGATTTCATCGATTAATACTAAACTGTCTTGCGTGGCGTTATGAATAATGCTGGCAGTTTCGGTCATTTCTACCATAAAAGTGGAGCGACCACTAGCCAGATCATCGCTGGCACCAATGCGAGTAAACACGCGATCAATTTTGCCGATGATGGCTTGTTTAGCAGGGACATAGCTACCCATGTAAGCAAGGATGACGATTAAAGCAGTTTGCCGCATATAAGTCGATTTGCCACCCATGTTTGGGCCAGTAATCAATAGCATTTTGCGTTCTAAATTTAATTTGGTATCGTTAGGAATAAAATTGATTTCAGTACTGTTTTCGACAACGATATGTCTGCCAGATTGGATAAAGATGCCAGACTTATCATTAACTTCAGGGCGAGTTAAATTCAATGTCTCAGCACGTTCTGCTAGTGTTGTAAGTACGTCTAATTCAGCCACACCAATCGCACAACGTTGTAAATCGGCAAGATGTTCAATTAATGTTTCTAACAAGGCATCAAACAATTCTTTTTCTAACGCCAGGGCTTTTTCACGACTCGTTAACACTTTATCTTCATGTTTTTTTAATTCAGGTGTGATGTAGCGTTCAGTATTTTTTAGGGTTTGCCGACGTAAATAATAATCAGGCACAAGATGAGCTTGGGCTCGACTGACTTCGATATAGAATCCATGAATTTTGTTGAAGCCTACTTTTAACGTGGCAATTCCAGTTTTTTCACGTTCACGTTGTTCTAATTGAATGAGAAAGTCTGCAGCGTTTTCACTCAAAGCACGTAATTCATCTAATTCTTGATGATAACCACTGGCGATGACATTGCCATCACGAATAAAGCTGGCGGGATTATCGAGTAATGCTTGTTTTAGTAAATTTTCCAACATAGGGAATTCATGAATGCGTTTTTGAATTTCATTGAGCAAAATACAATTAAAAGGTTGTAATTGTGTTTGTAATTTAGGCAATAGAGTTAAGGCTTGACGCAGTTGCACTAAATCTTTGGGTCTAGCAGATTTTAAGGCAATACGCGCTAAGATTCGTTCCATACCGCCGATGCCACGCAATAAATTTAAAATAGTTAAATGCGTTTGTTCTTCTAAAATCTCTGTAATCGCGTCTTGGCGGGCTGCAATTAACTTTAAATGACGCACGGGTCGATTGATCCAGCGACGGATTAATCGCGAACCCATAGGTGTGGCTGTTTTATCTAAAATAGCAATCAGTGTATTTTGTTGACTACCGGCAAAATTCTGCATCAATTCTAAGTTTCTACGCGTCGTTGTATCTAAAATAATACTATCTTCAGGAAAGATCGTTTGTATACTGCGTAGATGATGCAATGGTGCTTTTTGCATTTCTTGAACGTATTGCAGTACTGCACCCGCCGCGCATAACCCGAGAGTCAAATCTTCACAGCCAAACCCAGTTAAATCATTAGTTTCAAATTGCTCATTTAAGCGACGTTGTGCGCGTGCTAATTCAAAATCCCAAGCAGGACGATAATTAATTGTGCTATTGCGTTTGTTTAAAGCCGGCAATTTGCTGCCTTGTTTAAGCAGAATTTCTTGCGCTTGAATACGTTCTAACTCGCTGTTTAAGGCATCGAGAGAATTACATTCCAGACAGTAGAAATGTCCACCACTAACATCTAAGTAGGCTAAGCCAAAACTATTTTTTTCTTGATGAACAGCACAGATAATCGTATCGATGTGTTCATCCAATAATGCGGCGTCGGTGACAGTTCCAGGAGTAATCACTTTAGTCACTTTGCGTTCGACTGGGCCTTTAGCTAGCGCTGGATCACCGATTTGATCGCAAATCGCGATGGATTCACCTAATTTTACCAACTTGGCTAAATAAGATTCTACGGCATGATAAGGCACGCCTGCCATAGGTATGGGTTCGCCAGCAGATTGGCCACGCTGAGTTAAAGTAATATTTAGTAATTTTGCCGCAAGCTTTGCATCTTCAAAGAATAATTCATAAAAGTCACCCATGCGATAGAATAACAAGATATCCGGATATTCTTGTTTGATTTTTAGATACTGCTGTATCATGGGAGTATGTTGCTTGTAGTCTTTGGTCAGTGTCATTGTGTTACTTCCATTTTTCTGGATGTTAACAGATTTTGCTAGAAACTGCATCTGAATATCAGGAAAATTGCAAATTAGCTAGATTACATTTGCTTAATTTAAATAAGGTAGTTAAGGAATAACATCATCATGCAACGCAATCCATGGTTTATTACTCTACTTATCATTCTTTCTTTTTGTTGGGCAGTAACATATATTTTTGTGAAAATTGGTGATAAAACTATTCCACCATTTATTTTGATGACATGGCGAGCTTTTTTTGCATTTATTTTGCTCTTTGTCGTGTGTATTTTTAGTAAAAAACCTATAGCTAAATATATTTTTAACGCAAAAGCACAGTTAGTATTTATTTTTTCTGCCATCACCATTGCTTACATGTGGTTTGCACTTGCTAAAAGCGAGCAAGTTATTACAGCAGCCATGTCATCATTTTTATTAACAACTTTGGTGATTTTCTCTTGGATTATTGCTACTTTTTTTACCAAAGAAAAACCATTTTACTATATCAACATGCTAGGAATTATTATTGCTGTGATGGGCGTGATAGTTATGCTGGGTTTTAAAAATGTTTTTTTTGGGAATAAAAGTTTTTGGTATGCACTGCTTTATCCCAGCGGCCTTGCAGTGTTCGCTATCAGTGCTGCAGCCACTAAATATAGTGGCTTAAGAATTCCCCCGATCGTCAGTACCACGTACAATTTTTTTTACACTATATTGATATTAAGTCTTTTCGCATTTATCTTTGAGAAGCCGCTTGCGCAATCTTATTCAATCAACAGCATAGTATCCGTTCTAGTTATTGGGCTTATCGGTACGGGGGTGGGCTATCTTATTTTTTTCTGGTTGGTAGCAAAAGCAGGGCAAGTGTTTGCATCCATGAGTGGCTATATCGTGCCTATTTTTGGTTTTCTAATGAGTATTGGGTTATTAAACGAACCGTTCCAATGGCACCAAATTGTCGGTTTGGTAATTGTTTTTCTAGGTACTTTTCTTACTAATCAAGAAAAGCCTAAAATATCTATTGAACAAACCTGATTTTTTGAGGAAATAGTTTATGTTTGAACTTAAATACCAAGCCGAGCGCATTGCTAAATTATATCGAGAAAAAAAATTGTCTCTAACTACTGCAGAATCTTGTACTGGCGGTCAATTAAGTTATTATTTAACTAGTATTCCAGGCAGTTCAAATTGGTTTGAACGTGGTTTTGTCACTTACACTAATGAGGCGAAGATTGAGATGCTTGGAGTCAAGCCGGCCACGCTAGAAAAATATGGGGCAGTTAGCGAAGCAACGGCTGTTGAAATGTTAGCTGGGGCGTTACAACATAGCCACGCAGATATTGCTGTGAGTATTACCGGTATTGCTGGCCCTGGGGGGAGCACGCCAGAAAAACCTGTTGGGACAGTTTGGCTCGCTTGGGGCGGGAATAACCTTAAAACAATAACTCAATGTTTTCATTTTCAAGGCGATCGGCAACAAGTACGCGATCAAACCTGCTTTCAGGCATTGAGTCAAATGATTAAGTGCATAACATAAATTAATGTATCAACCCGGATGATCTTTGGAGCAAGATGCGTAAACAATTTTGTGGTTTTTTAGTTCAATTGTGCAGTTTATTACAGCATTTGCTTGCTCAGCTATCGTATTATCAATTTGAATTTTTCTCGTCAACTTCTTCTTGTCTGCTAGCTTTAGATAAACTCGAATAGCTTTAAGATAATGTCCCTTGCTGGTGACGTCATAGACTTTCGGGCAAATTAAAGTGTGGTTAAATCCGTAATCATTAGAAGAATAATGGCCATAATAGGTTTTTTCAGGGTGTTTGGAATGAAACGTAGCAACACAATACTTATGAAAGCTTAATGCTTGAGGTTTATTAGCAGATTCAATATCAAAGCTAACACTATCATATCCGACTTTTGCGGAAGCAATATTTATCATCAAAAAAAGCGAGAGAGGAAGCAATAGAATTAAAATTTTTTTCATAATAACCTATTCCAAATAAATTTACTAATTTGATTACATTATCATCAATACGTTTTTTTGGCAATGTCAATTAAGCAAGGAAATTTGAAATAAATTTCCTCAATTTGTGTGATAAACTAACTCCCATGAAAAAATATGCGATGGGAATAAGTTATCAAGGTACGTGTTACGCTGGTTTTCAACGGCAAACATCCGCAGTAACGATTCAATCTGAGCTAGAAAAAGCTTTAAGTTTTGTTGCTGCCAGTGAAATAAAAGTAACCTGTGCGGGTCGCACTGATACAGGTGTGCACGCATTAGGGCAGGTGGTACATTTTGAAACTCACGCTGCAAGAGACAATAAAGCTTGGTTATTAGGCACGAATGTCAATTTGCCACCGGATATTCGTGTTGAGTGGATCGTGCCGGTTAATACCCAATTTCATGCGCGTTTTGGAGCGATTGCAAGAACTTACCGCTATGTTATTTATAATGATTTTTACCATCATCCCTTATATTACAATTTAAGTACATGGTGTCGTTATGTGTTAGATTTACCAGCAATGCAACAAGCAGCCCAAGCGTTTTTAGGCGAACAAGATTTTTCAGCTTTTCGTTCAAGTGCATGTCAATCTCGCCACGCTGTTCGGCAAATTCACAATTTAACTTTAGAACGACAAGATAAATTTATTCTCTTTGAAGTGACGGCAAATGCATTTTTGCATCACATGGTGAGAAACATGATAGGCAGTTTGTTAGAAATCGGCAGTGCTAAGCAACCTGTGAATTGGATTGAAATGCTATTACACGCCAAGGACAGGAAATTAGCTGGGCCTACCGCGTCGGCAAAAGGCTTGTATTTGGTTAGAGTAGATTATCCAGCAGGGTATTTTGATGAATGATAGATTTGTAAGACATTGATGTTGTGCTGCGCTTTATTCAACTCAAGCTACCCAATGAATTAACTAAGTGATTATTATCAAAAATTGGCCTTGACAGGTTAATTTTTATCCTCTAAAATCGCTTATCTGACGATGAAATAATTTATAACCATTGTAATATTTTGCCCGATAGCCTTGAGAATAGGGGTTATAGCTCAGCTGGGAGAGCGCTTGCATGGCATGCAAGAGGTCGGCGGTTCGAACCCGCCTAGCTCCACCAAATAGGCAAAACATTTGTGTTTTTATTTTATTTAAGTCTCGAATAGTCCCCATCGTCTAGAGGCCTAGGACATCGCCCTTTCACGGCGGTAACAGGGGTTCAAATCCCCTTGGGGACGCCAATTCATTTTGTTTTTTCGTCTATTCGCTTTTTCTTTGTTGTTCTTTTTTTATGCGAGCGTTGCATTTCTTCAGTTTGACGCAAGGTAAATTTAATGGCGAAAGTGGCAATCGCGACGATCAAGCCGATAAAAATCATACCAACAAAGCCAATGAATACGCTAGTAATCTTACCTAGCGGTGATGCTGGAGTGAAGTCACCGTAACCTACGGTCAATCCAGTGATAAAGGTTAAATAGATGGCATTTCCTAAGGAGAGATTTTCGAAAAAATAAAAAATAAAACTCGCTGCAAATAAGATTAACAGCAGTACTAGCGTGATACCTCGGGTTAGCCAAAATATAGAACAAAAATTTTTTATAAAGCGAATAAATTCTTCCATAAATTTGCGTTGTGACTCGTATGAATTAAAGCTATTATTGTCAATATAGTATTAAAATAATATGTAATGACTATGATCGATTTAAGCCAATATGAAATGCTCGACTTAAC
>JBCDIY010000015.1:0-11397 GCA_038748435.1 Pseudomonadota bacterium
AAAATGGCTGATTTGGTTTATAACTATTTGAAAATGCAAAAGCTAACTTTAATGTTGTATTAAAAGATTCAATAGGTTTAATAGATAATTGTTGAGAATAATAAAGTCCTAGTAAAGTGATGCAGTTTTGTATAGGCAAATAGATTTGTTCTCGTATGTTTTTTTCAAAGTAAAGTGTTAGCAATCCATCCCAATTGATGCTGCCAACATATTCGGGTGTTAATTTGCTATTAATAAATTGAATCGCTAAAGCTGCATCTACTACAGTTTTTAAATTTTCATCTGGTTTTGGCCAACTATCTGATACAATAGTATTTAAAAATTCAACTTCCTTTGGCATTACCAACTTTCTCAAATTTTAATGACTTTATTTAAAAGTACTAAAGAATAAAATTTTAAGATGGAATAGATATTTTAGAGTTCAATGTAAAAATTTCACATAACTTGTTAATTACATTAAATAAAAATAGCTTATTATTTGTTGTTATAATAGGTTCAGAGGCTTTTACATTTTCATGTTTTTTGCATTATCTCATTAAAGATAAAACCGTTTGTAACACAATAGAAAAGTAATTTATCACTCAGGCTAACAACCGCTGTTAACTAAAATAATAAAACATTCTATCATGAACAGTTTGGTTGTCAAAAAAATCGTTAGAATATGATAATAAAATTTGGCATTCAACTTAATTTAGACCTCATGTGACTATTTAAGTTTAAGTCTAATATATTTCCGTAAAATATTTTTATATCGCTTTACTATTATCAATAGTATAAATTTTTTTATTAAAAAGATATTTTGGTTTTTTTACACAACGGCCCAGTGATCCAAATGACCAAACTGCTGAGTATCGATAAAATTGCTGCAATAAATACTATCCGATGAAAGCCAGTGAGAAAAGCTTGTTTAATACTATTGGCTAAAGTTAACTTTAATGAATCACTTAATGTCGTTGGAATTGACATGGCAGCTAAACGAATTTTCTCATTGTCGAGATAATTTCTAATATTGCTAGGTAAATTTAATTGATCAATAGATTGTTGTAAGTGATGACTAAAAATTTGATAAAGCAAGATGCCAAATAATGCGATTGCAAGCAAACCACCGATTCTAGCAATGGCATTATTAATCCCAGAAGCTAAACCAACATAATTGATTGGCAGTGAATTCATAATTGCAGTTGTAAGGGCAGGTACAGCAATTGCCATGCCTATCCCTAAGGTAAAAATTGCTGGAAACATAACGGTCCAATATGAACTGTGGATATTTAAAAACATGAGCCAGAAAAAACCGATACTTGCAATCAACGGCCCGAGGATTAATAATTTGCGTGGACCAATTTTATCAGTTAATTGGCCAATAAATCTACCGAGCAAAAAAATTAACAACATTAACGGTAAAAATACTGCGCCAGCTTGGGTGGCCGAGTAACCTTGCAATTGCATTAAAACAAATGGAATAAAATAAAGTGCGCCGCCTAATGCACCATAAAGTAGTAAGGTTAGAAAATTAATACTGCTAAATAAAGGGGAACGAAAAAATTTTAATGGCATCATCGGTGTTGGTGTTTTGTTTTCCCACCAAAGAAAGCTGCCTAAAGTGATAATGCCTATAGCCAGTAGACTCAATACAATAATATCATCCCAGCCAACAAGCATAGAATGAATTAAAGCAAAAATAATGCTGCCTAGACTGATCAAACAAAGTAATCCTCCCAGCCAATCTGGTTTGCGTGGTTGGGTAATAGGCGTTGCTGGTACTTTATAACGCAGCAAAAAAATGACCAAAATACCTAAAGGTACATTGATAAAAAAGATCCAACGCCAGGAAAAAGTATCGATTAACCAGCCGCCTAGCAGCGGCCCAATCGCCATGGTGATCGATGTAAAAGCAGACCAAGTACCGATTGCTCCGCCACGTTTTGACTCGGGAAAACACGCGGTAATAATTGCCAAACTGCCCGGTATTAGTAATGCGCCACCTAGACCTTGTAAAATGCGCATGAAAATGAGAAATTTAGGCTGGTTAGCTAAGCCACATCCAATAGAAGTTAGAATAAAAATAACGACACCCAGAGTAAAAACTTTATGATGTCCAAAGCTATCACCTAAAGCACCACCGATGAGTATTAAAGCTGATAGCATTAAGGTATATCCCTCAATGATCCATTGTACGTCAACAGCAGTAGCGCCTAATTGCGATTGAAACACAGGTAAAGCGATATTTACGACAGTATTGTCTATGAATGCCATGCTTGAGCCGATAATCGTCGTAAATAGTATCCAGAATGAAGAGTTTGAGTTTTGATTGATGTTTTGAATTGATTTTATAGCCATAAAAACTAAATTCCTTGTCCAGCTTAATATACAGCCAGTATGAATTATACTAGCATTATTCTGATTAATGATGGTAGCATCGAAGCCGTTGCTATTAATGTAACTTGGAGTGAAAGCTAGGTAAAAATCTTCGCAAAAAATCTGGTTAGCTAAAAAATTTACCTTTAGTTTGAATTAATATTGCTGCCTGCAAGCGCTTATAGAAAGTATATAGTACAATAGATTTTTTATATTAGGTTAAATTTTAGAGATTTTAAATTGCGATTTTCAAACAAAAAACAGCCTAAACTAGCAGTCATTGGTGCAGGAGTATCGGGTTTAACTACGGCGATTACTTTATTGGAGTATGGTTATGACCATGTAAAAATAATTGCTGACCAGCAACATCCGCAGATTACTTCAAGTGTTGCTGCTGCTGTATGGGTACCTTACAAAGTAGAACCTGCCATAAAGGCGAAAAAATGGTGTCGAGATAGTCTAACTAAATTTACACATTTAGCTGCATGCATAGATACTGGAGTCAGTTGGATTAATTGCATTCAACTTTATCGTGCAGCCAAGGTAAAACCTGATTGGATGGAGATTATTGAGACATTACCCTTACCAGAAAATTTTCCACAATCCATTTATTCAGAATATAAAACTATAACTAATATTGAGATTCCACTGATCGATACATCGATATATATGCAATGGTTAATGAATCGTTTTATACAGCTAGGCGGAAGCTATATCGCCAAAAAAATATTACACTGGAATGAATTGCAAGCAGATGCTGATCTGATTTTTAACTGTACTGGCTTAGGTGCACGTGAATTAGTTGAAGATAAGCATTTAAATTCTGTCAGTGGTGAAATTATTATTTGCGAATTACCTGAAGATCTTGATTATGCTATTGCTTGTGATGAAGATGTGAATACCTTAACTTATGTTGTTCCAAGAAAACAAAGCAATACTTGCATTGTCGGTGGCAGTGCTATTGATGATGATGAAACTTTAGAAATTAACACAGAAAATATTAACAAGATTTGGCAACGTGCCTTGCAGCTTTGTCCATCATTAAGAACAGTTGCGAAAAAACCAAAACACTTTTTTAAAGGCTATCGACCTTGTCGTGATCAAGTGCGTTTAGAAATCGATGATAAAATTTATCCACATCAAAAAGTAGTGCATAACTATGGACATGGTGGTGGTGGCTTCGCCATCTCATGGGGTTGTGCATTAGAAGCATTGGAATTAGCTAATTCTATCCTTGAGTAAAGAAAAACAAGTCATTTTTTGTTCTATTTAATATAATGCAGCGCACGTCTGCAAGTTCTATTATTGTTATATGATGAATACGGATTAAACTATCTGAGCAAGGAGTGCACATGCAGATTCCTGCAGTTGTAGTTACAGATTTGTTTTTTAGCTATTTGCTTGATGCTTATCAAAGAACGATTATATTCTTAGATGTCTTAAGGCAGCGTGGTGATGAGCAAGAAGCAATCACCCATAGGCCATTGGCAACAGTTTTTGCATTTAAATATGAAATTTTGCTCAATGGCAAAACATTTTCTCGACCGGTTAATTATTATTTAGGCCGAATTTTAGCTACAGATAATCAGCAATTTAAGCTGAATAAAGCGCCAGTCATTGTGGTGGATCCGCGTGCTGGGCAAGGACCAGGTATCAGTGGTTTTAAAGCAAAAAGTGAGATCGGCATGGCACTAAAAGAAGGTCATCCAGTTTACTTTATCGCTTTTTCAGCAAATCCGCTGGGCCAACAAACTTTTTTAGATGTGATCGATGGTCAGGTTACATTTATTCAACATGTCGTTAATTTACACCCAGATAGTCCACGTCCTATAGTGATCGGCAATTGCCAAGCAGGTTACCAAACTTTTATGGCAGCCATGTTGCGCCCAGATTTATTTGGCAGTGTCATTATGGCAGGTTCGCCTATGTCATTTTGGCAAGGGGTGCACGCAAAGAATCCACTGCGTTATAGTGGCGGTTTAGCAGGAGGCTCTTGGCTAACGGCGTTTACTAGTGACCTTGGTAATGGAAAGTTTGATGGCGCAAATTTAATCGCCAATTTTGATAATCTTAATCCTGCGAATTTCTTCTGGAGTAAACAATATCAAGTTTACGCTAACATAGATGATGAACCTAAACGCTATTTAGGATTCGAAAAATGGTGGGGTGATTTTGTTTATCTCAACGCCACTGAAATTCAATATCTAGTTGATAATCTATTCATCGGCAATAAACTCTGTGCAAATGAACTGGTTTCCAATGATGGCCATGTTTTTGATTTACGCAGTGTTAATTCTCCAGTCATTTGTTTTACTTCTATGGCAGATCATATTAGTCCGCCACAACAAACATTAGGTTGGATTCTCGATGTTTACCGTAGCGAAGAAGAAATAAAACAGCGTGGTCGAACGATTATTTATTGTGTCGATGCGGATGTTGGTCATCTGGCAATTTTTGTTTCCGCAAAAGTGGCAGTAAAAGAAGATGCCGCATTTGTTCGCACCATAGATATATTAGAAAGTTTACCACCGGGACTTTATGAAATGATAATTCAGCGTAAAAATCCTGAAAAATATCCTAAGGATTTTTCGCGAAGTGATTTCATTGCTAGCTTTCAGCGTCGCAGTTTAAATGATATCAAAGCCTTTGGTAGAAATTCTGTTGCTGATGATAAAGCCTTTGCTACTGTAAAGCGGTTATCGGAAATTAATTTAAGTCGATATCGTACCTACATACAACCAGTTGTGAAATTTATAATGAACGATGCTTTAGCACAAATGCTGCGTGTCTTACATCCGATTCGTTTAAGTTACACACTATTTGCTAGCACAAATTTATGTATGGCGCCGATAAAATTATTTGCTGAAGAGATGCGTTTAAAGCGAGAAAAAATTCCTTTTGATAACTTTTTTTTACAAGTGCAAAATGCTTTTGCCAAACAAGTGGAGGATTTTCTAGAGATATACCGTGTGTTACGTGATTCATTAAGTGAAGCTTTTTTCTTTATGGTGTATGGTTCACAATTATTTCAAGGCTATGTAGGCACAAATTCTGCGGGGAATTTGTCACGTCAACCACCTGCACTCAGTCCAGCAGAAGAAAAAGCATTTAAAACAACTAGTGTTAAAGCAATGGCAAAATTAAAAGTTGGCAATTTTGATGAAGCGATTATACGAGCACTATTGTATGTATTATCGGCTGAAAAATGTTTTGATGAACGTACCGCAGAAGCATTATATCAATTTGCCCAGCAGCGACTGCATTTGCAACCTAAAGCAATCAAAAAAATTGTCGCACAACAGGCATTGATATTAGATGTTAACCCAAAACAAGCGATAGAATATTTATCTATTATTGTGCCAAAAGCAGATGATCGTAAAGAACTATTACAATTAATTAAACGAATCATTAGTAATACCGATGCAAAAGAGATAGAAATTGAAAATCGCATAAATCATTTGGCGAAGATTCTAACAAAGAAAACTTAAGCAATCATTCGATGGAAGTGGATAAATGGATGAAATAAAATCAGGCGATAATCAGCGAAGTATGAGTCTGACTTTTGAGCAGATTGTTATCGGTATGAGCAAATCAGTCACACGTAAAATTGAAGCTTCTGATCTTAAAGCCTGGGAAGCTGCAACCGGTGAACAAGTCGCTGCAGGTGAAGGCGGATTAGGCATTATTACTGCGATGTTAAGCGGTCTAGTTTCTTCTTATTTGCCGGGCCCAGGTACAATTTTGCGCTCGATAGTTGTCGATTTAAAACGTGCAATTATGCCAGATGATATTATTGAAACTAGTGTCACAGTAAAAGACAAAGAAACTTCTAAACATAGTGTCATGCTTACCGGATTGTGCAAGCAAGGCAATGGTGAAACGATGGCAACAGCAGTGCTTGAAGTAATCCCACCAAAAAAAAGCCTTAAAATAAAACCACGACATTCCTTAGATGAACTGATTAAACAATGTGAAAAATATCCACCGATTTCTACCGGTGTTGTATGGCCATTATCCAAAGCAGCACTGATTGGTGCTCTGGAGTCAACCCAGCTTATTACTCCTTATTTATACGGGCCGGTAAAACAATTGCAAATGCTTGCTGAAAAGCTCAATGTAGATTTAGCAGATTGTCATATTGAACCAGCAGAAACACCAGAACAAGCAGCGTTTGCCGCAGCAAAACATGCAGGTATGGGTAAGTTACAAGCATTAATGAAAGGCAGTTTACATACCAATGTCATCTTGCATGCTGTGTTGCAAGATGAGGTGAAATTAAAAACTAAACGTTTATTAAGTCATTGTATCCTTATTTCAGCACCGACTTATGCGGAACGTATAGTGATAAGTGATGTGGCATTAAATATTGCACCCAACCTCGATCAAAAACGTGATATATGCCAAAATGCTATCGATTTTGCCCAAGCCCTAGGAATTAATCAACCCAAGGTGGCCGTGCTTTCTGCCATCGAAACCATCAATACAAAAATGCCTTCAACACTAGATGCGGCAGTGCTAGCGAAAATGTGTGATCGCAGACAGATTGTCGGCGGCTTGGTTGATGGCCCACTCGATCTAGATGCAGCCATTGATATTAATGCTGCAAAAAATAAGCATATTGATTCACCCATCGCCGGGTGTGCAAATGTCCTTATTGTGCCGAATATTGAAGCGGGCAATTTAATATACAAAGAGTTTGCATTTATGGCAGATGCACAGATAGCCGGATTAGTCGTTGGTGCTCGTGTCCCAGTGATTTTAACCAGCCGCGCTGATACAGCAGATCAGCGACGTTTTTCAGCGGCAGCTGCGGTGCTTTATGCGCATGCGTTAGCGAATGAATCGACAATTGAGAATTAGGAATATTTATGACACAGTGCTTGATCGTTATTAATTCAGGTTCAACTAGCCTTAAGTTTGCTATATATCGACCGAATAAGATAAATGCAGCACCAGCCAGCTTATATAGCGGTGCTATAAATAATATGCAATCGGCACCTAATTTTATTGTCAAAGATCATGAGGGCAAACAAATTCACAGTCATGTTTGGGATAATGGTATTGTGCTAAATTGTGCTGATGCACTGCACTTTGCACTTGAGTGGTTAGCAGAAAAAATGCCGCATCTCTCTATAATTGCTGCGGGCCATAGAATTGTGTTAGGTGGTAGACGTTTTACTCAGCCAACTTTAATCGATGACGAGATTTTAGATTACCTTGATTCACTGAGTCAAATGGAGCCATCACATCAACCAGCAAATGTCGGTGGAATAAAAATTGTTGCCAAGCATTTTCCACAAGTACCCCAAGTCGCATGTTTTGATAGTGCATTTCATCGTAGTATGCCAGCCGTAGCACAAACCTATGCATTGCCTAAAGAAGTATTAGAACTTGGGGTGAGACATTGGGGATATCATGGTATTTCTTATGATTACATTAGTCGAAAACTAAAAAAATTGATGCCACATGCACATCGAGTTATCGTTGCCCATTTGGGTGGCGGCTGTAGCCTATGTGCGATGTTAGATGGAAAAAGTATTGAAACTACAATGGGCTTTTCCGGATTGTCTGGTTTACCCATGGCAACTCGATCAGGCAATTTACCGCCAGAAATTATTTTTTACTTATTACGCATGCATAAATATACCGTGGAGTCAGTTGAAAAATTACTTTATCAACGATCAGGATTACTGGGATTATCTGGTGAAACGCATGATATGCAAACACTGTTGCAAAGTCAGTCTGCTGCAGCCAAGCGTACGCTAGAATATTTTGTTTATCACATCGTACAATACGTTGGCGCTTATATGACACTATTGGGTGGGCTTGATGCTTTAGTGTTTACCGCAGGGATTGGTGAAAATGCTGCTGAAATTCGTCAACAAGTATGTCAGCGATTAGCGTTTCTCGGTATCGAGTTAGATGCAAAGAAAAACGCTAAGCATGGCCCTTGTATCTCTACCATTGCAAGTAAAGTTGCTGTTTGGGTGGTTCCAACTAATGAAGAAGAGATGGTTGCCATGTACACAAAAGAAATTCTTCAAGAAAAAAATTTATTAACTTTTTAATGCACAAATTATTAGGAGTAGTTGATGGTCAGTTCTTCTATAAAAAACGGTAAAAATAAAAAAAATTTACCAGCTGAAATTGATTTGCAAAATGGATTAACCGATCAACAAGCTGCAGCAAAATTGGCAAAGTATGGCTCAAATTCACTGGAAGAAAAAAAGCAGAGCGAGTTAAAAGTTTTTTTGTCTTATTTCAATGGCCCGATAGCTTGGATGATAGAAGCTGCAGCATTAATGGCGTTGTTAGTACAAGATTATGTTGATGTCGCTATCATTTTAGGGTTGCTTTTATTCAATGCCTTATTAGGTTTTTGGGAAAATCATGCCGCTACCAATGCATTAAATGCCTTAAAAAAATCTTTAGCTTTAAAAGCACGGGTATTACGTCAAGGTCAATGGAAAAACATCCAAGCTAAATATTTAGTGCCCGAAGATATTATACGTTTGTATATTGGTGATGTCGTTCCGGCAGATTGTGTTTTAATGCAAGGTGATTATTTAAGTATTGATCAATCTGCCTTAACTGGTGAATCTTTACCGGTCACCAAGCAAGTCAAAAATGAAGTGTATTCAGGTTCGATTGTCAAAGAAGGCAGTATGGTTGCAGCGGTCACTGCCACCGGCAATAAAACGTTTTTTGGTCGTACGGCAAAGCTTGTTGCTAGTGCTGGAAATATTTCACATTTCCAAAAAGCAGTGATGCATATTGGTAATTTTTTAATTGTATTAGCAATAGCATTAGCTGTTGTCTTAATTGCAGATAGATTGTTTGCCTTAGGTGAAAGTATTAATCATGCGGCATTGCTTAGACTCGGTGAATTAGTGTTGATTTTATTGGTTGCTTCCATCCCGGTAGCAATGCCTGCGGTACTGTCAGTAACGATGGCACTAGGTGCAAAAATGTTAGCACGTAGAAAGGCTATCGTTTCTAGTCTTGAGTCCATTGAAGATTTAGCTGGCATCGATGTGCTTTGCTCAGATAAAACTGGCACATTGACTATGAATAAATTAACTCTAGGTGAGGTTAAACCCTGGTCAAATCTAGATGAACAAGAACTTGTATTATTGGCTGCACTCGCTTCGCGCCAGGCAGATCAAGATCCAATTGATTTAGCAATTCTATCTGGTTTGCAAGATAAAGATTTGCTTAAGCGTTATAAACAAGAAAAATATGTACCATTTGATCCAGTAAGAAAGCGCACCGAAGCAACTATCACGACGGCAGATGATAAAGTATTTCACGTTACTAAGGGTGCACCTCAAGTGATTATGGGCCTAACTAAGCTAACCGATGAAGAATTAACAACCGCGAATAAATTAGTGAATGATTTCGCGGCCATAGGGTATCGTACATTAGCAGTGGCACGTGCAGATGTATCTGGCAGTTGGACTTTTTGTGGCATATTGCCATTATTTGATCCACCCAGACCAGATTCAAAACAAACCATTGCTCGTGCCTTCGCTTATGGCATTCAAGTAAAAATGGTCACTGGGGACAATCTTGCAATCGCCAAAGAAACTTGTAGTAAATTGGGTATGGGAACTAAAATCCAGCCAGCGACAGCACTTTTTCCTGGAGATGTATTGAAAGGTGAAATTCCGCTGGATGCCGATAAAAAAATTGAACGAGCCGATGGTTTTGCTCAAGTATTTCCAGAACATAAATATGCAATTGTTAAAGAACTACAAAAGAGTAAGCATATTGTCGGTATGACGGGTGATGGTGTAAATGATGCACCTGCGTTAAAACAAGCGGATGTTGGCATTGCAGTGTCTGGTGCAACAGAGGCAGCACGCGCAGCAGCGGCATTGGTTTTGACTGCTTCGGGACTTTCTGTCATCATCGATGGCATTGCGGAAGCACGGCGAATTTTTAAACGTATGGCAAGTTATGTTAATTATCGCATCGCTATGACGATAAACATTATGGGATTTGTGGTGATCGCCTCGATTTATTATGGTTTTTTTCCTTTAACCGCATTAATGTTAATCGCGTTGGCATTACTTGATGATATCCCTATCATGACGATTGCCTATGATAACGTTACCGTTGATCCGCAGCCGATTAAATGGGAAATGGGACATGTCTTAACGATTTCTTCGATCCTAGGTTTAGTTGCGGTAGTCCAAAGCTTTGTAATGCTGTATATCGGTAATAATGTTTTTAATTTGCAGCAACCTGCATTACAAACGATGATGTTTTTGCAATTAGTTGCAGGCGGACATCTATTATTATTTGTTGTCAGAACCAATCGATCTTTGTGGAAATCACCTTATCCTAACAGCAAGCTTTTTACTGCAATCGTCGGGACACAGATTATTGCTATTTTTATGTGCGGTTTAGGTTGGTTAGTACAACCACTAAGTTGGCAAATCATCGGTTGGGTTTGGCTTTATAATCTTATTTGGATGATTATCATGGATATGATTAAACTTGGCATTTACCAGATGCGAAGTTTAAAGTTTTCCAAGTCAGTTTTAAATCGGAATTAAATACTTTCTATGATGGTGCTAGCAAAATGTTATTAGCTAATCCTTGTTATTAATGATCTGCATGATTTTAAAATTAATTGTTTTTTTTGTATTCACTGACTTTATTTGGCCCAATTAAATATGCAGTTTCTTTAGGTCGTAAATTGATATTAAAACCACCAGTAAATTCACCAAAAGCTGGGAGAATAAGTTGATTTTTTTTATGATAAAAACATTTAAGTCGATAACGCAGTTTATCGTGTTGTAAATTAATGACTGGATGGACATGTCCACAAATATTCGGTGTTGTAGGCTGTTTTAACGGTTCATGAGTAAAGAGCAAATTTCCTAGTTGAAAAGAATGAATGACTTCAAACAGATCATTATCAAGTAAAAAAGTGTCATGATTGCCTTTGATTAAAATATAACGCTTTAATTGCATAGCAGTAAAAAGTTGGACAAGTTGTTTTTTTAAAAATTGATTATTAATTTTGCCATGAAT
>JBCDIY010000016.1:0-10990 GCA_038748435.1 Pseudomonadota bacterium
AATTTAGTTAATTGATTTAATATTCGTAAATCTTCGAGAATACTATCTTTTTTGTAAATAACATGCTGGAAATTGGTATAATTATCATTTATTAGAGCAGTAGTTTCAACTAGATTATCAAAAATAGATTTTTTATCATTAAAAGGTATTTGCTTGAGTAAATCGTATAAATAATAATAATTTTCGTGATAAACACGTAATGAATGCTCACAGGGATAACCATCTATACGCCAGGTCTTCGCGGCACCACCACAAGCGTCACTTGCTTCATATAAATCAACGTCAAATCCTTTTGCATTTAAGAGGTAGGCTGTCGTAAGGCCAGCAATCCCTCCCCCCACAACAATGCATTTTTTTGGCATAAACAACTAAGTAGGAAAAAAATTAATTCACCTAATTATAGCAAAATTTTTTTAAAATAATTCCTTATGATTGTGATTTTGTTTGGCATCTTTGTTTTAAAGCATTTGAAGAATACGGATTATTTGCGTCAATGATATAGTGTTCTTATATTTGTATGCAGGTGTACTTATCAAAAAAGTATAGTTTTAAATAAATGCTATACTCTTTTTATAGTTAGCTTTGACTCTATTTAAAAATAGAAATAACTTATTGTAACTTCAATTAATGCTATAATTTTTTTATGTTTGGCAATTTGGTGTATCTATGCATAATAATAAGCCTTTCACTCCTATAGCTATCATCGGCATAAGTGCTATTTTCCCCGGGTCTGATAACCGGCAAGGTTTCTGGCGCGATATTGTCAGTGGTAAGGACTTGATAACTGATGTCCCGCCGACACATTGGCTGATCGATGATTATTATGACCCAGATCCCAAGGTTCCCGACAAAACCTACTGTAAACGCGGTGGATTTATTCAATCACTAGATTTTAATCCAATGGAGTTTGGCATACCACCTAATGTAATACCTGCTACTGATGCTACACAATTATTAGCTTTAGTGGCAACTAAACAATTACTCCTAGATTTACAAATTTCCGAAAAGAATTTTGATTTAAACAGAGTTGGCGTTATTTTAGGCGTCACTTCTTCACAAGAGCTTATCCAATATATGGCAGCTAGATTACAAGGCCCAGTTTGGCAAGAAGCCATGCGCTTAAATCAATTAGATGAAACCAAAATCGCACAAATTTCTCAAACGATTAGTAAGCTATATACGCCCTGGCAAGAAAATACCTTCCCTGGTTTATTGGGAAATGTTGTTGCTGGCAGAATTACTAATCGATTTGATCTGGGTGGAACAAATTGTGTTGTAGATGCTGCCTGTGCAAGTAGTTTGGCTGCATTATCTATGGGTATTAACGAATTGCGATTAAATCAAGCAGATATGATTGTTGCCGGTGGCGCTGATACGCTTAACGATATTTTTATGTTTATGTGTTTTAGCAAAACCCCAGCGATGTCGTTTAAAGGCAAATGTCGGCCTTTCTCGAACCAAGCCGATGGGACTTTATTAGGAGAAGGCATTGGTTTTTTTGCTATGAAAAGGTTGGCTGATGCCGAGCAAGCTAATGATAAAATATATGCGGTTATTCGTGGCTTAGGCTCATCTTCAGATGGTCGTTCAAAAAGCATTTATGCGCCTCTAGCTAAGGGCCAATCAAAGGCAATTATTCGTGCCTATGAATCAGCTAACTATTCACCTGATACGGTTGAATTAATAGAAGCTCACGGTACAGCAACTAAAGCCGGCGATGCTGCTGAATTTAATGGATTAAAATTGGCTTTTGAACACTATAATATAAAAAAACAACAATATTGTGCATTAGGTTCGATTAAATCTCAAATTGGGCATACCAAAGCTGCTGCCGGTGCTGCCAGTTTATTTAAAGCAATTTTGGCGTTGAATAATAAAATCTTACCGCCAACACTTAATGTTGGCGAACCTAATGATAAATTAGCTATTGAAGAATCACCATTTTATCTGAATGTGCGCGCCCGACCTTGGGTCAGAGATGGCTCGCATCCTAGACGTGTCGGGGTAAGTTCTTTTGGTTTTGGCGGCAGTAACTTCCATGTAACATTAGAAGAATATATCGGTGAAGAATTACGCGCAAAAAAAATTCGCCATTTTGTTAGTGAATTGACGCTATTATCTGCTAACAGTGCGAGTGAGTTAACACAAAAGATTGATAATTTAATTGTAGAATTGGGTTATAAGGGAGATTTAGTTTATTATGCCAAAACCTCGCAACAAAATTGTCAACCCCAAGAAAAAGTCCGGCTTGCAATTATAGCCAAAGATATCACTGAATTAGAAGCTAAGTTAAAACAAAGTCGTCAGTTAATTGCTAAAAATCCTCAAGCTAACCTCTTCTTGCCTATTGGTATTTATTATTCTGCACAACATATAGAAGGTAAAACGGCATTTTTGTTCCCGGGACAAGGCAGCCAATATCTTGGTATGGGGCGAGATCTGGCGATGGGTTTTAATGATGTATTAGATATCTGGGACCATGCTGCGAATACGATTATGGGTGCTGAAGAAAAATTGCAAGATATCGTTTTTCCTAGGTTTTATCATACAGAAAAGGAACAATTACAACTTAGAGAAGAACTAATAAGAACGGATAGAGCCCAACCAGCGTTGGCAATTACCAATCTGAGCTATGCGAAATTAATGCATATGCTAGATATTAAAGCTGATTGTGTTGCTGGGCATAGTTTTGGTGAGTTGAATGCATTGAACTATGCTGGCGTATTTAATAATAACGATTTAATTCAGATTTCTAGGAAAAGAGGTGAGATTCTATCAAGTAATAGTCAAACCGCAGGTATGATTGCAGTCAATGCTGCTTTTGACGAGTTTAAAGATTATTTAACTAATATTACTTTGGAAGTAGCTAACTATAATAGTCCAAAGCAATTTGTACTTTCTGGCGAAAATAGTCAAATCGATCAACTAGAAATTAATTTACAAAATAGTAAATTACATTATCGTCGTTTGAATGTAAGCAATGCTTTTCACTCCAGCCGTATGCAACCCTTAGCGGAAAAATTTAGAGATTATCTCACACCTATCCAATTTAAAACACCAAGAATTCCTGTATTTAGTAATACTTCTGCAGGGCTAATGTCATCGGTCCCAGATGAAATTAAGGTAACTATGGCATCACAATTGCATAATTCTGTGCGTTTTGCAGATATGATAAATAATATGTATCAATCTGGCGTAAGAAAGTTTATTGAATTGGGACCTTTGTCTGTGTTGACAAAATTGGTACAAGAAAATTTACAAAATAAAGATATACTTGCAGTTAATTTAGATAGGAAAGGCGAAGAACAAGTATCATCCTTTTGGCATGGACTCGGAACACTGTATGTTGTTGGTTTTAATCCTAATTTTGCTAGGTTATGGCAAGAGTTTGACGAAGTTGTTGAACCAATTCGTGATCCAGAAACTAAAAAATTCATTATTAAAATAAATGGCAGTTGCTATAATAAACCTTATCCTAATAAAGAACGTTTAGCCCGGCTACATGGAGTAAGCCCGCAATCAACTGCTAGTTCGGAGGAGATCATTATGAGTAATACAGCGGGACAGAATAATTCTAACAACCAAGAAAATTCTTCTGGAGATGAGATTAAAGATGCAGTGGCGCAAATGCGTCAGCAAATGCAACAAATGCATGAAGAATTCATGCATGCATTAAAAGACGCAAACCAACAATTCAGTCAAGAATTCGCTAAATTAAATCAATCAGCTGCAACAACACAAGCTGCACCACAAGCAGATGTAAAACAACCGCAAATATCTATTCCAACAGCAGCGCCGCAGATTAACCAAAATACTGTAGCCAACACGCCGGCGCCAGCACAAGCCATGCCACAACCACAAAATATGCCTGCAGCAAAGAAGATGTCACAGCCAGCGGCTGCGTCGGTGAATCAGCCTGCGAATTTGCAACCCAGCGTTAATCAAACACCTGCCCCGCAAATACAACAGCAACCTGTCGCGGTACAACCACAAACAACAGTGCAACCAGCACCGATACAACCACAAACGACAGCGCAACCTACAGCAGCACAACCACAAACAAATGATACAACAGCTCAAGTCAATGAGCTTATGTTGGCAGTAGTTGCAGAAAAAACTGGCTATCCCGTTGAGATGATTAATACAGATATGCAACTCGAGTCAGATCTAGGTATCGATTCGATCAAACGTGTGGAAATCTTATCAAGTATGCAAGAAAAAATGCCTAATATGCCAGAAGTTGATCCAACCGAAATGGCAACTTTGAACAGTATAGGTGATATTGTCAATTACATTGCACGAGCTGCGAGTAACATAACACCTACAGCAGCAACTCAAGTACAAACACCGGTGCCAGAACCAGTACAACCTCCACAACCACAACAGGTGCCACAAGTTAGCAATGGGCAGGATCAAACGGCACCGGCGCCCGCTGCTAGCCAACAAGATTTAGGCAATTTGCAGCAAGTTATGTTAGAAGTGGTTGCTGAAAAAACCGGTTACCCAGCGGAAATGATAAATTTAGAAATGCAATTGGAAGCTGATTTAGGTATCGATTCGATTAAGCGCGTGGAAATTTTATCAAGCATGCAAGAGCGCGTACCGAATATGCCAGAAGTTGATCCAACCCAAATGGCAACCTTGAATACTTTGACAGAAATCGTTAATTACGTCGCTAGTTCTGGTGGCAATGCAGCGGCTACGCCACAATCGAACCAAGCAAACTCAGGTCTAGCTAATTATACAGTCAATACGACAGAAAAAGATTTACAATCTAGCGGAGATTTGCACGAAAAAAAGTAGTATCGATCATCCCCGATGCTAACGGATTAGCTAATGAATTAGCGGTTAAACTCTCACAAGCAGGGCACTCAGTATCTATATTGAATGGTGAAATACAGCCTGGAGACATTCTAATTGATCTCACGGGTTTTAGTGAAAATAATCCGCCTGAAAAAATTCTTGCAATTCTAAAACAAAGTTTCCTTAATGTGAGTAATCTTGCTAAACATCGTAAACCATCGGCATATATTGTAGTCCAACATACAGACGGTGAATTTGCACTTAAACAAGCGAATACAGACCAGGCGATGCTAGGTGGTTTAGCTGGCTTAGTAAAAACAGCGCAAAAAGAGTGGCCGGATTGTAAATGTAAAGTCATTGACGTTGCGCATATAAAAGTGAGCGAGAATTTGCTCGATTGTATTATGCAAGAAAGCTTACATGACTTTAGCGATATCGAAGTCGGTTATCGTGATGATGGCAAAAGGATAGTATGTAGAACCGAACCGATTAAATTACAGCTTAATCAACAACAGCTAAATCTAACTAATTCCAGTGTCGTGTTAGTGAGTGGAGGCGGACGGGGAGTCACAGCGGTTTGTCTTGAGGAACTTGCAAAACATTATCCAGCACATTATGTTTTATTTGGTAGGACTCCTCTAATAGAGCTTGATCCAGTTTTTACAGGTTTAACTGATGAAAAAGCGATTAAAGCAGCATTAATCGATCAATTCAAACAAACAAATCAACCATTGAACTTAAAAGAAATTGATAAAATATTTAAACAAATTATTGCCACGCGCGAAATTGCCAATACGTTAGCAAAATTAGAGAAGTTAGGCGCGAAAGCAACTTACATCGTGTTAGATATCAATGATGCAAAAGCCGTTGCAGAAAAATTGATAGAGATAAAACAACGTTATGGTAATATTCATGGCTTTATTCATGGCGCAGGTGTTCTAGCAGATAAGTTAATACAAGAGAAAACTGAAACTCAATTTAGTTTTGTCTTTAATACTAAAGTAATTGGTTTTCTAAACATATATAATAGTCTAGATAAAAATGAATTAAAATTACTTTCGGTGTTTTCATCCGTCGCTGCACGCTTTGGAAATATTGGACAAGTGGATTATGCCATGGCAAATGAATGTCTAAATAAGAAACTTCAAGCGATTGCTAGAGAGTTAGGTGATAAATGTATGGTAAAAGCCATTGAATGGGGGCCATGGGAAGGCGGTATGGTAACACCAGCGCTAAAGAAAGTATTTTTAACCCAAGGCATTCAACTCATTCCATTACAGCAAGGCGCGCAAGCTTTTGTAGAAATTTGTCAAGCGGCTAACCTTAATGTAGAGATAGTCGTTGGCGCTGAGCTAGGGAATTCTAAAGATAAACAATCCTCACAACCCAATCAAGCGGGTCAAAAAAAAAATAATCTAATCCGACAACAAGTTTCGCTATCAACCCACCCCTATTTAAAAGATCATCGTATTAAAGGCAATATGGTTTTACCCATGTGTCATGTGCTTTATTGGCTCATAGAAGTGTATGCCAATTCTAACGTAATGGTTAACAATTTAATGGTGAATAAAGGAATCATTGTCGCTGCAGATAAACTTGAGGAGTTTAATCTACATTTAAGTGAAGAAACTGATCATTTAAATATTAAAATAATGGATGATAACAAAAGACTTTATTATAGTGCTGAGTTATCTAAAAGTGATTTAACAGCGCTGGAAAAGATTGAAAATAATTTAAATATCAGTCGTATTTTTCAAGCGCCTGTGCTACAGCCTGGCAAGATTGTATATGATAATAATTATTTATTTCATGGGCCAAGTTTACAGGGTATAAAAGAGTTTGCAATGATAGATACAGGGATTTTAGCGAGTTTAGAATTTAAAAATTCTATTGTCCTTCCGAGCATTGGTTTTTTCGATTGTGGTTTACAATTAATCCGTGTCTGGAGTTGTTATAAAACTGGCAAAAAAACTTTACCGATGCGTGTGCTGCAAATCATGGTGGATAAAAATAAACTAAACTCGATTAAATGGTGCTTGGTAAATATTACGCAAGCCAATCATTATAAAGTCACAGCAGATGTATATTTCTTGGACGATGACAAAAAATTAGTTAGTTATTGGCATAAAGTTGAAGAATTTATTTCAATGGAGAGTGGTTAGTGAAGCCAAAAATCGCAATCATTGCGCAAACGGGGTTGTATCCGGGGACCTTGTCAGCGAATGAATTGTATAAAAATTGTCTTGAAAAAAATATAAATATCACCTCTATTAACAAAGATAGATGGCGCGTGGATAAGCAATATGTGCTTTGTGATAATCATGCCATTAAGCCAGACCATACTTGGTCAGACAAAGGCGGGTATGTCGATGATTTCGCAGCACTTTTTGATCCACAATCGTTTGCTATAGATAAAGATTTGATTTTGCAATTAGATCCGCTTTATCAATGGTTGTTGTATTTAGGAAATAAACTTTTTAATTCGATAAAACGTAAGAAAGATGAAAAAACCGCTTTTATTATTGGAAATTTATCTTATCCTTCTTATGCGATGGCGGAATTTACCGAAAATATTTGGTTAGCAAATAATAACATCAGCAAGAACAGTAAAGTGATTAATCCGTTGAATCGATTTATGTCAGGATTGCCGGCACAAATACTCGCTGCTGCCTTAGGCATTAATCCTGTCATGGCGTTTTGCTTAGATGCTGCCTGCGCATCCTCATTCTACTCGATTAAATTAGCGAAGGATGCACTTGAAGCTGGCGAGGTGGATTTGGCAATTGCTGGAGGCATTAATCGTGCTGATGATTTATTTATCCATATTGGCTTTAGTGCCTTACAGGCTTTGAGCCGTAGTGGCAAAAGTTCGCCGTTAGCGCAACAAGCGGATGGCTTAATACCTGCGGAAGGTGCAGGTTTAATCGCACTGCGACGCTTAGAGGATGCAATTCATTTAGGCGAAGAGATTTTAGCTATTGTGCCTGCCATTGGCTTGAGTAATGACGGTAATCAAGGCGGTTTTTTACAGCCTAGTAGTCAAGGGCAAATAAAAGCAATGCTAAACGCTTATCAAGCAGCAAACCTACAACCCGAATTAATAGATTGGGTTGAATGTCATGCGACTGGAACGCCTACCGGCGACGCAATTGAAATTCAATCGATGCAAGCCATTTTTAAAGATTGTCATGAATTACGTATTGGTGCAATCAAAGGCAATATCGGTCACATGATTACAGCTTCTGGTATGGGTGCCGTTGCCAAAATTTTACTAGCATTAAAAAATGAAAAATTTCCAGGTACAGTACATATTGCAAATGAAAAACCTCCTATAGTGAAAGATACGCCCTTTTTAGTCCCAACAGAAACAACCCCATGGCTTAATGGTGATAAACCACGTTTTGCCGCATTAAATGGTTTTGGTTTTGGCGGCAATAATGCCCATATGATTATTCAAGAATGGCAACCTGAATCCAATACAGTTTATCCAAATAGTAGTCGATCTGTAGTAAAAGAAAAAATTGCCGTTGTTGGGATAGGCGTTGTAGCACAGCAATGCTTTGGGCTAAATGATTTATTAAAAATCTATACTAATAAGATTAAACAATTAAAACCAGTAATGGAACATGGAGATTTACAAGAGTCTAGAGTTGATAATATCCCTTTTAGTTTTGATCAAATCCGTTTTCCACCCAACGATTTAAAACAAAGTTTAGGCCAACAATTAAGTATATTACATGCAGTTTTGCAAAGTATCGCCATGCTACAATACCCACAACTTGAAACGGCAATTTTAATCGGTATGCAATGTTCAACGGAGATTTGTCGCTATGGATTGCGTTGGCGTCTACCGAGTTTATTCGAAATGTTAGATGAAGAAATTTATCAATGGATTGATCAGAGTAAAGCGATGATTGGTGGTGCACTTACCAGTGCACAAGTTTTAGGAGCGATGCCGAATATTGTCGCAAATCGTATTAATTGCCAAATTGATGCGCGTGCACCAAGTTTTAGTATTAGTAGTGAGCAGTTATCTGGTTTAACTGCGGTTAAATTAGCAATCAACTCACTCTCGAAAAATGAATGCGACTTGGCGGTCGTCGGGGCGGTGGATTTTTCTTGTGAAATTGCCAATCAATTAGCAATTCAACAAATACTTCAAAAAAACAATACCGGTGATTTGGCTGTGGCTTATGCTTTGATGCGTGAAAATCAAGTGAAACAACTGAATTTACCCATCTATGCATTTATTGATAATTTAATTGATACATCTCAAGTAGAAAATAATGATCGCATAGAAAATTGTTGCGGATATTCTCATGCAGCAGTAGGCGCCTCTCGATTGATGAGTGCAATTTTAAATTGTGCTTATAAAATAAAGCCGGCGGAGGTTGGCGGTAAAGTTAAACCCTGGTATAAGCAGAGTAAAAATAGTTTACGCCAAAACGCAATTAAGCAAACGAGTTTTTTTGATCAAGCGATACAATTAAAAGTAACCGAATCCAACCAGAATTTTATCCTAAACAAACCGATATTATGGTGTTATAGTGCTGACGACTTAGCAACACTAAAAGCCAATTTACAGGGTTTGCCAAATCAACATATGTCAGGTCAATGTAGATTAGCCATTGTTGCAGCGGATCAGGTACAGGCACAGCATATATTAAATCAAACCATTGAATGGTTTAATAACGACTGTCAAAATCAAAATCCTCAAGGCAGTTTTTTCTCTTGTGAAAAATTTTTAGGTGATGTGGCTTTTGTGTATACCGGTGCATCTACTAGTTACAATTATATGGGTTTTAATTTGGTTCAAGCCTTCCCTGATATTTTAACTTCATTTAATTTAAAACAAGCTGTCATGCAAAGGATCTTAAATTATCTTTATGATAATGCCGATTTTAAATTACAAATGAATGAAGATATGCAGGCATCCTCTTTTTTAGCGCAATTTCATGATCGTTTCTCGAAAGAAATCTTAGGGTTACAGCCAAACGCGGTCATAGGTTATTGTTCTGGTGAAACCAATGCCTTAGTGGCAACAGGTGCTTGGCGCGATATGGAAGATTTATTTTTAGATGTGGAAAAATCAGCAATGTATACAGAAAAATTAAGCGGTAATTTTTCTGTACTTAGACAAGCTTGGGCCAAGAAAACAAACGATTTCCAATGGTCAAGCTGGCGCTTATTGATTGATGTGGCCAAAGTAAAAGAGGTTATTGATGATTATCCGTTAGCACATCTGGCGATTATCAATACCTATCAGGACTGCATTGTCTCAGGCCATCCTAGCGAATGTACGGCCTTAATTAAACGTTTGAATTGTGACAACGCCAAAGAACTACCCTTTAGGATGGTGATTCATTGCCAAGATTTATTGCCTGAGGTAGCCATGTGGCGTCAAGTCCATACGCGGAAAACCTATCCATTGACGGATGTCACTCTCTACTCGACTGCTAGTGGTGAACCTTATCAAGCAAATCAAGAGAATGCGGCAAATGCACTTATCAACCAGGCACTATATACCGTCAACTTTCCTCAAGTTATTGAAAATGCCTGGCAAGCGGGTAGCCGAATTTTTATCGAGCATGGCCCTAGAGACTTGTGCTCTGGTTGGATTAAATCTATTCTTAAAAGTAAACCCCATATAGTGCTCTCTTACGATCAAGCAATTAAGGAGCCCTTTACCCAAGCCGTTAAATTATCTGCTCATTTATGGACATTACAATTAGCAAGTTTAGATAGATTATTAGAGAGGTTGTCATGAATGGAGCTGAGAAAAAAAGTGTGCAATTTTCTGGGCATTTATCATCTGTTAATTTACCAAAGATGTCATTAGATGTTAAACAAAAATTAAAACGCAAAGATAATGAATCGATTAACAATGATGCAACATCTGAGATTGAGAAGCTAAATCAATTAAGTCAATTATTTTTATTTAATTATCAGTTTTATCAACAAATGCTGCTGCGTTACACTAATTTCTATCGATTCTATTTGCAGTTGTATCAAAATTTGTTAAAGCTCTCATCCGTTCGCGCTATAGTTCCTGAGACGCCCCATCCAAGTTTAATCAACGAATACCCTGGTCCAAAGATTTCGCGTAAAGAATTAGTTTATTTATCTCACGGAAAGATTTCAGCCGTTTTTGGTGAAATATTTAAACGTCAAGATCAGTATACAAAAC
>JBCDIY010000017.1:0-10888 GCA_038748435.1 Pseudomonadota bacterium
ATCACTTCCATGGCGTCAGCTTCTAACAATGGACGTCGATTTTGTTGTATATGCCGTAGTGTCAATGAACGATCACCACGCATATCGACATTATAGACTTGGATATTAGGCTCTGAAAAGCTTAAATTAAATTGTTTAGAAAGACTTTCACGAATTTTTTGATAACCACCTTCATTATGTATGGCAGAAATCAGTAAATCTTCCTTCTTATCGTCGTCCATCAGCATAAAAAAATGGAAGTCTCGAATTAATTTAGGTGATAAATATTGTGAAATAAAGCTTTCATCTTTAAAATTTCGCATAGCAAAATCCAAAGTTTCCAACCAATCTTTGCCAGCGATTTGTGGAAACCAATATTTATCTTCATCAGTAGGTGATTCGCAGATACGTTTGATATCAGTGAACATGCTGTAGCCTATTGCATAAGGATTAATTCCCGAGTAGCGTGGGTCATCAAAATCAGGCTGAAATATGACATTGGTGTGAGATTGTAAAAATTCCAGCATAAATTGGTCATCTACTAAGCTTTCCTTATAAAGATCATTGAGAATTCGATAATGCCAAAAGCAAGCCCAGCCTTCATTCATAATTTTAGTTTGTCTTTGCGGATAAAAATATTGAGCAATTTTTCTAACGATTCTAACAAGTTCTCGTTGCCAGGGTTCAAGTAAAGGTGCATTTTTTTCGATAAAATACAAGATATTTTCTTGTGGTTCTTCTGGAAAGCGTTTTTCTACGGTTTTTTCTGTGGCGGTTTTTTGTGGAATAGTATTCCATAATTCATTCACTTGGGATTGTAGATATTCCTCTCTTTCTTTTTGGCGTTCTCTTTCGGTTTGTATGGATAATTTCGGTGGATGTTTATAGCGGTCAACACCGAAGTTCATTAGAGCGTGACAAGCATCTAAAATAGTTTCAACTTCCTTAATTCCATAACGTTCTTCACAATGACTGACATATTTTTTGGAAAATAATAAATAATCGATAATTGAGCTAGGATTAGTCCAAGTTTGAAACAGATAATTATTTTTAAAAAATGAATTGTGGCCATAGCAAGCATGAGCAATCACAATGGCTTGCATTGTTAATGTATTTTCTTCTAACAAGTAGGCAATACAAGGATTAGAGTTAATTACCATTTCATAGGCCAGATTAGTATGGCCTTTTAAATATTCTTGTTCAAGTTGAATAAATTGTTTTCCTAAGGACCAATGATGATAACCGATAGGCATACCAACCGCAGAATAAAAATCTATCATTTGTTCTGAGGTGATCATTTCAATTTGATTCGGAAAAGTATCGAGTTTATAATGCGCAGCAATTTTGCCGATCTGATCATCATAAGCTTTTATAAGATCAAAATTCCACTCAGATGTATTCGAAATTGGTTTTTGCTTTTTCATGCTGCATGCTTCTTAAATAATTCGCGAAATACAGGGTAAATATCTGTCATATCATTAATTGTTTTCATAGCAAAGTTGGGATAAATTTCCTTCACAGATAAATAGGCTTCCCATAAACTTTGGTGTAATCTTGGTAATATTTCAACATAGGCAAAGTATTGCATCTTGGGCATAATTCTTTCAATTAAAATCTCACTGCATTGGGGTGAATCGGCATTCCAATTGTCACCGTCGGATGCTTGTGCAGTATATATATTCCAAGCATTCATGTCATAGCGCTCTTCAATGATTTTTGCAGCTAAGTATAACGCGCTAGAAACGACTGTTCCACCAGTTTCACGAGAATAGAAAAATTCTTCTTCGTCAACTTCTTTAGCAGATGTATGATGACGAATAAAAACGACGTCGATCTTTTCATAATTGCGTTGCAAAAATAAGTACAGCAAAATAAAAAAGCGTTTAGCCAAATACTTTTTGGTTTTATCCATAGATCCAGATACATCCATAATGCAAAACATTACCGCTTGAGTGGTGGGTACCATTTGCTGAATTTTATTGTTAAAGCGCAAATCAAAAGTATCAATAAAAGGTAGGCCTTGTTGTTTGCGCTTTAAGCGCTTAACTTCTTCTTTTAATGTCAGTATTTTTTCTTTATCTTCAGGTTCGTTTTCATCCAAAGCTTTTATTTGTTTTTTAGTATTTTGAATTTTTCTTTGCAGTGAAGCGCCAAGTGCAGTCCGTCGACTAATCGAACGTTTCAATGAACGAATAATATTTAAATTGGCTGGAATACCTGTGGAAGTATAACCTGCACGTATCGTTTCAAAAGACGGAATTTTAGCTAATTGTTTTTTGACAAGATCGGGTAATGCTAGGTCGTCAAAGAATAAATCAAGTAATTCTTCTCGATTGATTTGAAAAATAAAATTATCTACCCCTTCACCTTGATTACTTGCTTGACTGCCACCCCCTTGGCCTTGGCCTTGTTTTGGTCGGGGTAATTTATCCCCAGGTAAAAATTCTTTATTGCCAGGATGGATAGATTCATAGATGCCTTTTCTATCATGCCTAAAAATAGGTTCATGGGTATCTTGTGTAGGAATAACGACTTCTTCGCCCGATTCAACATCGGTGATGCTGCGTTTATTAATCGCTTCTTCAATCGATTTGCGGATTTGTTTTTTGAAACGTTGGATGAAACGTTGACGATTGACCGCGCTTTTATGCTTGCCGTTTAGTCTTCTGTCAATCACTTGTGTCATGATACACCTCTCATTATGAGGATTTGCGTACCCTCAAATACCATTCTGAAAGCAAACGCACTTGTTTTTCAGTATAGCCTTTTGACATCATGCGATTAACAAAGTCTTTATGTTTTTGTTTATCATCTGAAGAAGCTTTGGGATTAAAAGAAATCACCGGTAATAGATCTTCGGTGTTAGAAAACATTTTCTTTTCTATGACAGTGCGCAATTTTTCATAACTATTCCAAGCGGGATTTTTTCCGTGATTCGCAGCACGGGCGCGTAAGACAAAATTAACCACTTCATTGCGAAAATCTTTAGGATTGCTGATGCCAGCAGGTTTTTCAATTTGTTCTAACTCTTCATTTAAGGATTGTCTATTAAATATTTCTCCAGTATCAGGATCACGAAATTCTTGATCTTGTATCCAAAAATCTGCATAAGTTACATAACGGTCAAATAAATTTTGACCATATTCAAAATAAGATTCAAGATAAGCTGTTTGAATTTCTTTGCCGATAAACTCAATGTATTGTGGGGTTAAATATTCTTTAATGAAGCGTAAATATTTTGCTTGAACATCGGAAGGATATTGTTCTTGAGTAATTTGTTGTTCTAAAACATAAAGTAGGTGAACTGGATTCGCTGCAACTTCAGCACGGTCGTAATTAAATACTTTAGAGAGTATTTTAAATGCAAAACGAGTTGATAATCCACTCATGCCTTCATCGACTCCGGCATAATCACGATATTCTTGAAAAGTTTTGGCTTTAGGATCAATGTCTTTTAAGTTTTCTCCGTCATAAATACGCATTTTTGAATAAATGCTGGAATTTTCAGGCTCTTTAATACGCGTTAATATCGAAAATTCAGCCATGAGTTTAAGCGTATCCGGGGCGCACGGAGAATCAGTTAAAGAACTATGACGTATTAGTTTTTTATAGATTTCAATTTCTTCAGTTACCCGAGTGCAGTAGGGAACTTTAACGATGAATACACGATCGATAAAGGCTTCGTTATTTTTATTGTTTTTAAAAGAAATCCATTCCGACTCATTCGAATGAGCAAGGACAATCCCATCGAATGGAATTGAAGGCAAACCTTCAGTTGCATTGTAGTTGCCTTCTTGGGTTGCGGTCAGCAGCGGATGCAATACTTTTATCGGCGCTTTAAACATTTCGACAAATTCAAGTATGCCGCGATTGGCAATGTTCAATCCGCCAGAATAACTATAGGCATCTGGATCATCTTGGGGAAAATCTTCTAATTTTCTAATGTCTACTTTACCTACCAAAGTAGAAATATCTTGGTTGTTTTCATCACCAGGTTCTGTTTTAGCAATGGCAATTTGATTATAAATAGAAGGATAAACTTTAACGACTTTAAATTTGGTGATATCACCATTAAACTCATTTAGTCTTTTGACTGCCCAAGGCGACATGATGGTACGTAAATAACGTCGAGGAATTCCATAGCGCTCTTCTAGGATGGGTCCATCTTCATCATAAGAGAATAATCCTAGTGGTGATTCATGTACTGGAGACCCTTTAACGGCATAAAATGGAATTTTTTCCATTAAGGCTTTGAGTTTATCTGCCAAAGAGGATTTACCGCCTCCTGGAGGGCCAAGTAAATACAATATTTGTTTTTTTTCTTCAAGCCCTTGGGCTGCATGTTTTAGATAGGAAATAAATTCTTCAATTGATCTTTCCATACCATAAAATTCATCAAAAGCCTGGTATCTGGCAATGACTTTATTGGCAAAAATTCGACTTAGGCGTGCGTCTAATCGAGTGTCTATAAGTTCAGGTTCACCGATAGAAATAAGTAATCTTTCAGCTGCGTTGGCATAAGCCTCGGGATTGTCTTTACAAATTTCCAGGTACTCCTGGATAGAGTATTCTTCTTCTAGCCCCGCTTCAAAGCGTTGCTTATATTGTTCGAATAAATCCATAAAGCCCCCAAACTGATTGGATGAATTTTTTTCATTTACTTGTTAAGTATAGGATCTAAAAAAAGACTAGTTAAAAAAAAGACATTTTACAGTGAGTTAGCTGTAAACAATAAGTTGGCTTTTTTGAAAGAATTTTAATGATTTAGATTAACTGTTTGTCTTTAGTATCTGTTTGCGCTAGATTATTATTGTTATGAATAAAATACCGAAACCAATAAAACCTCTCCCAGGTCAAGAATCCGTTTGGGATTATCCTCGTCCACCACGTATGGAGGCGGTCAAACAACGATTAAGGATTGTTTTTGCCGGTGTGACCATTGCTGATACAACTCGTAGCTATAGAATATTAGAAACGAGCCATCCGCCTGTTTATTATATTCCACTCGATGATATTAAAACTTCATATATCACTAAAGCTGATGGTGGTTCTTTTTGTGAATTCAAGGGAGCAGCCGTGTACTGGTCCATTGTAGTCAACGATAAAAGTTCGCCACAAGCTGCTTGGAGTTATCCTAATCCTACGGCCGCTTATCATGCTATTAAAGATCACTTAGCATTTTACGCTTCACGGGTAGATGAATGTTGGGTAGGTGAAGAAAAAGTGCAGCCACAATCCGGTGACTTTTATGGCGGCTGGATTACTTCAAACATCGTCGGCCCATTTAAAGGCGAGCCGGGCACACGATTTTGGTAGGTTGAATTATCATATTCTATTCAATCGTCGATTAATAAGGCTGACAACATCGCTACTATCGACATTAGCCCATTTAAAGGCGAGCCGGGCACACGATTTTGGTAGGTTGAATTATCGTATTCTATTTAATCGTCGATTAATAAGGCTGACAACATCGCTACTATCGACATTAGCCCATTTAAAGGCGAGCCAGGCACACGATTTTGGTAGGTTGTCTTTTTGTCAGCAATCCTTGATAAAGCCAGCAATATAATTAATATTAACCGCATCACTAAGCTCGGCAGTCTTCTTTATCGGCTTAAAATCAATGCCTTTAATAGAAAAAAGTTTTAATTGTTGCTCTCGTGCCCATGCAGCTAATTCACTTGGTTTAATAAATTTTTGATAATCGTGCGTGCCGATAGGTAACAATTTAAATAAGTATTCAGCGCCAATCACAGCGCCCAGATAAGATTGTAGATTACGATTAATGGTAGAAATAAATAACTTGCCATCGGGTTTTAATAGAGTAGCAATATCTTTTAGCATGGCTTTTGGATTGGGAACATGCTCTAGCAATTCCATACAAGTGATGATATCAAATTGTTGAGCATGCTTTTTTGCATATTCCATCGTGCTAATGCATTCATAATTAATATTAAGTTTATTCATTTTTGCATGCAGCTTGGCTATTTCGATTAATTTTTTATTCATATCAATGCCACTGACATCAGCGAGATTTTTTGCTAAGGATTCAGTTAAAATTCCTCCGCCACAACCGACATCTAGGATCTTGCTTTGTTCAAGCGAATTGCCGCACTTTTTTTGGATAAATTGCAGACGAATTGGGTTGATGATATGTAAAGGCGCACTATCACCTGTTTCGTCCCACCAGGATTTTGCTTGTTGGGAAAATTTATTAATTTCTTGATAGTCTACATTTTCAATATTTTCATTCATAATTTTCACCAGAAAAAAGTTTAGTTTTCATAATAGATTTTGTCATTGTCGCGAAGACAATGTTGTTGCGCAATTCAAAAAGTGACCTGTCATTCCAGAATTTTTGCATAGGGACATGCAAAAATGTCTGGAATCCAGCTCTGCACCAGGGATGGATTGTACGAAAAAGCTCTTTTTTTCGTTATTTCCCCTGGATCCCCGCCTACGCGGGGATGACAGGCCTATTTATGCAACAACGTCGCCTGTGCGGGAATGACAGCTTCTATTCATGCACCAACAACATTATAATCCGACTTAACCAATAAATTAAATGGTCGAAAAAATGCTTGTATCTGTGTATTTGCAATAAAACTTAAGTTGTAAGGGTGCGGCGCGTAAAATCTTTGGAATTTTTGCGTTATCGCTAACTTATCTAAAGTCGCTGCTAATCTCCCAAGAAGAAGCAAAGTGATATTGGGTTTAATGCTCGCTAATTGTTCTAGTATAGATGCTATAAAAGGCCGCCAAGCTTTGACGTGAAACGCTACACTATGAGATTCATCATATACCAAACTAGTGTTAAGCAATAAAAAACCGTGGTTAATTAGATTTTCAAACAGCTCATCTAAGGTTTGTACGAGTTGAGTTTTGTCGACGGTAACAATTGCTGGTTGACTGACTGCATCAGAGGTTAAATAGTTTCCACTGACTAGCAACATCTTGACAAAATTACGTAATGAAGTTGCCCGATTGACGGTTTTTGACAATCCCTTGGTTGACCAAATTGAACTCACACTGGCATCCCAAAAAGCGTATCCATTGGCCGATTCGGCACGTGGGTAAGGCGATTCTCCAAATAAGATAATCCTAGTTTTATTAATAGGTAAGCTAAATGCATTGAGGAATTTTGCTAAACCGGGCAGCCAGCTTTTCGAATCATAGAGTTTTATGACATAATCAGAGCTAAGCTTTTGTAAAGCAACGTTAACGATTGGCTGCCAGGAAGGGTGTACCTTTTGTAAATTGTTTTCCAACATAGTTTTGACTCATATAATATGTTAAAAATATAGTCTGTAATGATTTTTGGCTTTATAATTTAACTTTGTTGTTGGTTCTTATGGGTGTCTCTAATAATTTAAATTATAACTAAGCAGCCTAGCAAAAAATCGACGAAAAAGTGCGTTTTATATATTAAATAAACGCCCATTTTCGAGGAATTATTGCATAACTTATCAGCATAAGTTGAATTATTAGAGGTGCCTTTAATCAAAAGCATTAAACCTATTTATTTAAAGCGATTAAATTGTCTATGTCAATGAATTTACTTAGACACATTGTAGTTTTCTTAGGTGTTTTATTCAATATACGAACTAACATGGGGTAGAGCATGTCATTTAATGACCAACGACGTTACAAGCTCATTGAAAAGATTAAAGATTTAATCAACAAAAAATTACCTAAAGATAAAACCCAGATCATCATTGATTTTACTAAACAATTTTATAGTAGCATTGCTGTTGAAGACTTAGAACAACGTGATATAGAAGATTTATACGGTGCTATTTTATCACATTGGCAGCTCATTTCTAGCCGCAAACGTGGCGAGACTAAAATCCGCATTTATAATCCACATTACGAGCAACACGGTTGGCAATCTACCCATACCATTATTGAGATAGTTACCGACGATATGCCATTTTTAGTTGACTCATTACGTATGGAATTAAACCGTCGTGGTTTGACGACTCACTTAATTGTACATTTTGGTGGCATGAAGATAAGTCGAGACAAACTCGCCAAAGCCACGGCCATTTTGCCTTTTGCGACTCCTGTGGGTGACAATGTGGTTGCCGAAGCGCCACTATATATTGAAATCGATAGACAAACACAAGCAGGCTATTTAGAAGCTTTAAAAGATAGTTTAGAAAATATTTTAAAAGATGTGCGTTATGCTGTCGAAGACTGGTCGAAAATGCGTGGCAAGTTACGTGAAGCTTTAATGGAAATCGATAAAAAAACACTAAGCTGTAACCCTGAGGAATTATCTGAAACAAAAGATTTTCTACGCTGGTTGGAAAATGATCATTTCACTTTTTTAGGCTATCGGGAATATACCGTGGTTGGTAAAGGTGAAGAAATGGCTTTGAGTATTGTGCCAAATACCGGACTAGGTGTATTACGCGGCTCTAGTACGAGTAAATCCTATCGAGCGTTTACTTCGCTTACACCTGAGGCAAGAAAATTAGCTTTATCATCGCAAATTTTATTAATGTCAAAAACCAATACTCGAGCAACGGTACATCGGCCAGTTTATACCGATTACATCGGTATAAAGCGTTTTGATAAAGATGGCAATTTAATTGGCGAACGCCGATTTATCGGTTTGTATACGTCGGTTGCTTATCATAGTAACCCTAAATATATCCCTTTCGTGCGACGTAAAGTTGCAATGATTATGAAAAATTCTGGTTTATCACCCACTGGCCATGCTGGTAAAGCCTTATTAAATATTCTTGAAACTTATCCTCGTGATGATTTATTTCAAGCGCCTGCGGAAGAATTATATGAATTGGCGATGGGGGTTTTGCATTTACAAGAACGTAAAACTATACGCTTGTTTGCACGTAAAGATATTTATGGTCGATTCATGTCTTGTTTAGTGTTTGTCCCACGCGAGCGCTTTACCACTGAGTTGGCGCATGCGATGCAAGGCATTATGCAGATGTCTTTTGATGCCTTAGAAATATCCTTTAGCACACGTTTTTCAGATTCCGTATTAGCGCAAATTCATTACATCGTGCGTTTAGATCCAAAGAGTAATAAGACCTACAATCTTAAAGATATTGAAGCGAAGTTAATTGAAGTGGGACGTTCTTGGCAAGATGATTTAAAAGAGCACTTACAAGATCACTTCGGTGAAGAAAAAGGCAATGAACTTTATCACAAATATAAAAGTGCTTTTCCGGCAGGGTATAGAGAGAGTTTTTCGGCAAGAACGGCGATTTGCGATATTGAACACATCGAAGCAAGTCTTAAGTCAAATCAACTCAATATGAGCTTTTATCACTCACTTGAAGAAACCGATAAATTCATTCGATTTAAGCTATTTTGTCCAATGACACCCATTCCTTTGTCTGATGCGTTGCCTATTTTTGAGAATATGGGATTGCGTGTATTAGGAGAAAGGCCATATCTAATTAATTTACTCGATGGTAAAAAGGTATGGATCAGTGATTTTACGATGATCTATTCAGGTGGTGAAGTTGTTGACATTGAATCGGTTAAAACTAATTTCCAAGAAACTTTCTATAGTGTATGGGCTGGCCTTGCTGAGAATGATAGCTTTAATCGTTTGGTGTTAAGTGCCAAATTAGCTTGGCGTGAAATTACCATTATTCGTGCTATCGCTAAATATTTACGCCAAATTGAATTTACTTATAGTCAGTCCTATATTCAAGATTGTTTGAATAAACATGCGCACTTAGCAAAAATGCTCATCGACTTTTTCCAATATCGTTTTAATCCAGCAAAACAAAACAATCGCGCAGCAATGGAAGCAATCGATACTAAAATTAAGAACGAATTAGATTTAATTACTCTATTAGATGAAGATAGAATCATTCGCATTTATCATGAAGTTATTCATGCCATATTACGCACTAACTATTATCAAACTGATGTCGAGGGCCAAGCAAAACTATATTTATCTTTTAAAATTGAACCAGAGAAAATTAGCGATTTACCCTTGCCAGTGCCAATGTACGAAATTTTTGTCTACTCGCCACGATTAGAAGGAACACATTTGCGTTGGGCCAAGGTAGCGCGAGGTGGCATTCGTTGGTCAGATAGGCGTGAAGATTTTCGCACGGAAATTCTCGGTTTAATGAAGGCACAAGTCGTCAAGAATGCGGTGATTGTGCCCTCTGGTGCAAAAGGTGGTTTTTTTCCAAAGAAATTACCAACAAATGCATCGCGTGATGAAGTCATGGCTGAAGTTATTTATTGTTATCAAACCTTTATTTCGGCCTTACTTGATTTAACCGATAATCGTGTAGGTGAGGAAATTATTCAACCTGAAAATGTCATTAGTTATGACGAAACGGATCCTTATCTTGTCGTTGCTGCTGACAAAGGTACAGCAACTTTCTCTGATATTGCGAATGAAATTGCCGCCAGATATAACTACTGGTTAAAAGATGCTTTCGCTTCCGGCGGTAGTACAGGTTACGATCATAAGAAAATCGGTATTACAGCGCGCGGCGCTTGGGAATCTGTAAAACGCCATTTCCGTGAATTGAATCTTGATATCCAAAGTCAGTATTTTAGCGTGGTCGGTATTGGCGATATGGGTGGCGATGTATTTGGCAATGGTATGCTATTGTCTAAACACATCGGTTTAGTTGCCGCATTTAATCATCAACATATTTTTCTTGATCCTAATCCAGATATCGAAAAAAGCTATCTAGAACGGCAACGAATTTTTAATTTAACCCGTTCTTCTTGGGATGATTACAATCGTGATTTATTATCGAAAGGCGGTGGTATTTACAAGCGTACCTCCAAAGCAATTAAACTGTCTTCAGAGGTAAAGAAATTACTTAATATCAAAAAGAAAGATTTTATTGTACCGAATGACTTAATTAAAGCAATTTTAAGAGCTCCGGTTGATTTACTA
>JBCDIY010000018.1:0-10684 GCA_038748435.1 Pseudomonadota bacterium
ATCAATTCTAAAATCAAGAAAAAATCTAAAACCATATTTAGTACAATAGCTAAGAATATTTCTCTGTCGTTGAATATGTTTTTTAACATTTTTCCCAGATTTAAAATTCGCCTTTAAAAAATATAGTCTAAACAATTCTTCCTTAGTAAAATCTCTCAAAATATGTTTTGGAAAGAAACATCTTGTTGGCGTAGAGGTTTCATCACGACACGTAGTGAGTGATAAATAGTCGACATTCAATCCTTCATACAAATCATCACTATGTGGTGTTATTTCTCCGTAACCACTACCCCAATCTTTGTACTCAACGGCTTGTTTCTTGAGAAATAGGGTTTTATGTTCTTCATATTCATATTGAATATCACTCAAATGGAATAACTCTGACAATGATTCATGCACGACGAGAGCTAGTTTAGGTGAATCTGTAGTAAAAATATTTCTTACACAAATTCCAGCGATGTAATTTTTAGCAAGTCCAACTTTATCAAAAAACCCTAGATGCTCTCTGTTTAATTTTTTCATGAAGATATAATTTATTTTAGCCTTAAGCATAAAAACAGGTAATTCCTTATTCTCACTAGACCACCATGCCTCTATTTCAGCTGAAATATACCTGAAATCTAATATCAAGAGTTTTTCTTTCTCTATTTCGTTCATTAAAAAATAAGCAAATTCATTAACATCCATTTGCAATAATTGATTTTGATATGCTGTATTTGAGACCATCATGTTATTTTTCTCTTATATTCATAAAGCAAAATTTATTTGACTATTTTAACAATGTGAATAAAAAAAAATATCAGTTAAAAATACTTATATTAATCAACGTATCAATCTAGAAAGATTAATCTAAAAAAATATCGGAATCAGGAATTGAGAACGGTATAAAAAAACAATAAGACAAAGCACTTTTCATTATTATTCAAAAGTAAATATCAATACTTCTTATACTACATATGCATAATGCTAATAAATCCATGCCCCTAAGGTAAAGATAGCAACGATGACTAAGGTAAATATCAAGGTTCTTTCGACTAAGTGAAATACATTTCTGTTTTCTTCAATGTCACTATACTTAGACGCTTTTACATCGACTGCGGCGAGTCCTGCTTCGACATTAAACTGATTATTAAAACCAATGCCAGTTAAGAAATTTTTAAACCACAGGCTCCAAACATTACCAAAATCACCCACTAAAGCATAACCTACGCCTAACAAACGTACTGGTATCCAATCGAGAATGCCTTGCAGCATACTTGCCGCATGGTGCAGTGGTTGATGTTTACTTTCCGGCGGCCGGCTTTGCTCTGCATTCAACACAATTAAACGATAAAATAACGCACCTAATGGTCCCAGGACAACAAACCAAAAAATAACGGCAAAAAATTGCGAATTAAACAAAATGAAAATATTGCTGCTGATTAAACGGTTGGTATTTTCGACATTTTTATACGATTGCTTATAATTTTCTGGCAAGACATCAATATTTGTCGATTGTAGAAATTTTTCTAATTGCATGAACAAACTCGTTGGGCCTAAGCTATAAAGTAAAATCAAAATGGCAAATATAAACTCAAACAGCGGATGGATGATCCAGCTGAATAACAAACATACTATTCCAACGATAATAATGACTGGCAAAATGTTAATCGCCAGACCGATATAACCCCGCCATAAATGTTTATCTTCACAAAAGTTTGCCAGTTTATCCAAATATGCATGAAACCAATTAAATCGATACAAATATTGTCCAGCGTGCAAGTAACGCTCTAGACCAAGCGCAATTAATAGTATAATCAATTTCATAACAATGCCCTTTTGTTCTTTTCAACAATGTTTTTATTATAACGTTAACGTTTAGATTCTGCTAATTGTCAATCCCGACGCATACGTTCGGTTAAGGCAAGTGGTGTAGGATAACGCAATACCACCCAATAAGAAGAAACGATGAAGGTGATAATTGTCATCGCTTGGATCAAATAATTTGCCGAGGGGCCGATTAATTGATTTTTGACACTGACTGCTAAATAGGCCACTAATAATGAAAATTCACTCGACTGGCCTAAGCGCACACCGACTTCCCAAGAAACTTTTGCATCTTCGCCGATGTTGCGTAATAAAAGACTAAACAATGCCGGTTTAAATGCCAGAGTAATCACCGCTAATATTAAAGCAGGCATGATGACCTCTGGTAAATAGGCTAAGTTAAAACCAGCACCAATGGTAAAAAAGAACAAAGTTAAAAAGAAATCTCGCAACGGCTTTAAATTTTCTGATATATAAAGGGCAATCGGCGTTGCTGCAAGTGATACCCCAGCAATAAAGGCACCAATTTCTTCTGATAAGCCTAAAAACCCTGCCAGCTCGGCCATACATAAACACCAGCCGATAGACAGTAGAAAAATATACTCTTTGACATGATCAAAATAGCTCAATAGTTTGACTAATACATAACGTTGCGCCAGATAACCAATGATCAACAATGTTGGTAAGGAGATAATGAATAGGAGTAAATCTTGCCAGCTTAATCCTTTGGCACTCGCGCCGGTGACAAATAACAAGACGATAATCGCTAAAATATCTTGCAATAGTAGAATTGAAATCATGACTTCACCGGTATGACGGTGATGCAAAATCGTTGTAGGTAATAGTTTTAAGCCGATAATCGTACTCGAAAACATCATTGCTGCACCGACAATTAACGACTCCACTTCATTATAATGGAATAATCTAGCAACTAAGTAGCCAGCGCAGGCGAAAACAAGAGAACTAATAATTGCAACCAAAGTTGCTTTACGCAACATATGAAACAATTTTTGTGGATGTAAATTTAAGCCTAATAAGAACAACAGGAATATAATGCCAAGATCACTGGCTTGAGTGACTAAGGTGGAATCACTGACCCAACGCAAACCATACGGCCCGATGATAATACCAAGCAATATATAAGCAACCAACAGCGATTGACGGGTATAAAGCACTAGTGTGGCAATCACTGCCGAACCGGTGAAAATAATAAATAATGTGGTCAGTACGTTTGGTTGCATGCAATATCCATAATTGTCTGTGATATAAATCTCCACATTTTAACAGTTATGGATGCTTATCTCTAGCGCTTTGTAACGCAAATTTTATCCATTAGCACAAATAGGAGCAGTAAATGATGTCTGGTCGATAATATTGCCCATTTTGTTCTGGCTGTAATCTTTACTGCTATGAAAAAATGTACTGCTCTGTGAATTTAGATATGGAGACATCGCAAAAACATTAATTCCAACAAAAAAGAGGATATTCTGTGTCGTTTGCATGAATCGGTGCCAAATTGAATTGGTCTTAGGCGTTCCTTCTTCGCTCTTCTTTATATTATTGAACGCTGCACTGAAGTTTTCTAATCGACTTCTATCGTTAATTTTTATTGAGTCATCTTTGACAACATACAATTTATCTTGCATTGATGTAAATTTAGCATCTAATTTACCTGCTGCATTTTTATAGATTGGTTGAATATGATTGCATTCATCACGCAAGCTGAAGACTGCAGCGCGGTCAATAACTTGCTGAGGAGAAATTTCAGCTTGTTTTGTGTCTTTTTTTCTGCTGTTGTAGCGAGCATGCATATTTTTCAATATAAATGCAGACTTTGCCAAGTCGACCCTAGTTTCAATTAATTCCTTTGCTAAAAGATTTATCGCAAGTTCTTGTACTAAATATGCCATATTAGTTTGGATAGTTTTAATGTCTACTGCTGGATTCGATAAGTCTGTACTAATGCTAGAAGATAAATTTTCTAACACCTCAAGTTCTGGCCCCCATGGGAAATTACTCTCACGAAATTTGGCTATGTCATTTTTAATACGCCTAAGTTGTTTAAGAGCGGTAAATTGTTCATTTTTTTGTCCAAAGTTTTTTAAAGCCTGCTGTAGGTCCATCACTTGTGGATTCGCATCTTTTAATCTATGGTATATTTGACCTTCACTTACTGGAAAGCTTTTTAGTGCCAGTAGTTGCTTAAATTCGTCATGAGTGTATTGACTTCCATTTTCATCAGTATATATATCGTTGTCATTAGATAAAATTGCAGCAATGACGACAAGTTTATGTTGATCAGGAGTAAATTTTACTTGTTTATCATTGCTTGTTTTTATTGTAAAAACGGCTAAATCGTCAAACTTTTCCTCTAGCGCATTTCTAAGTTCATGAATAATATCTACATTTACCTCATAGGGATATAATAAATCAAAATAATATTTTACAATTGAAATAAAAAACGGCAGTTGCTGTTTAGGCTGGTCTAATTCAAATTTGTGTAATTTATAGGCCAGTTCGGCAATATTCATGCCTAGCTCTACTAAGCTTTTACTATTCGATAAAATCTCGTTTTTAATATCATCATTACGAGTAGTATTATTCTGTAACATGAGTTTTTTGCTCCAACAGTTGCAACTGAAATATATTATATCAGTCGAATCTTAAGAAACTCTTAAATGCTTCAATTAATTTGCATTTATTCTCTGTACCGGACAAAAGCTCAAAAGATTGTCTCCGACAAACAGATGAAAAAGCAATTTGGAAATTTTAAGAAGATATTTTTTAGTTTTAGTGAGATTATTCCTGACAACTCGCTATACCACATAAAATTAATAAGGCATCAGGAATTCACATGAAAAACGTTCGACATACCAATCATAATATGCTGTATTTCTATCGGTATACCAATTAATATTAGTGAAAAATGTTAGAAATTCTTAATCAATGGAACCGCTGATAAATTATTTCAAAATCGCCTATGCCGGCAACATTATATTAGTTCTCATCATACTCATCTTGTAACATCAACAAGCTGGCATTACCGCCAGAAGCAGTGGTATTAATAGTTAAAGTACGCTCATGTACCAAACGTTTTAAATAATTCGGGCCACCGGCTTTCGGGCCAGTACCAGATAACCCTTCACCACCAAACGGTTGCACGCCGACCATGGCGCCGATCATATTGCGATTGACATAGCAATTACCGACATGAACACGTTGTTGGATATATTCGATCGTTTCACCGATACGACTATGAATTCCCAACGTTAAACCATACCCCGTGCCATTGATGGCTTCGATAACTTGGTTTAATTCATTAGCACGATAACGAATGACATGTAACACTGGGCCGAAGACTTCCTGATTCAGTTCAGCAATATCTTCTAGTAAGAAAGCTATCGGCGCAACAAAATTACCACTATCCAGATGTTTATCTACGGGTGTGGCAAAGATTTTTTTACCTTGTTTAGTCAATTTAGCAATATGTTTCTGCAAAGCTTGCTGTGCTTGGCTATCGATGACCGGGCCTATATCGGTATCTAATTTGAATGGATTGCCGATACGTAATTCAGCCATGGCACCTTTTAGCATCGCGATAAAATTATCCGCCATTGCCTCTTGGATGTATAAAACGCGCAAAGCGGAACAACGTTGCCCGGCACTACGAAATGCCGAAGTAATCACATCGACAACCACTTGCTCCAATAGCGCTGAAGAATCAACGATCATTGCATTTTGTCCGCCGGTCTCGGCGATTAATGGCACAATTTCATTTTCACGCTTGGCTAGGGTTTGGTTAATGATATTCGCAGTTGCAGTTGAACCGGTAAATACCACACCTTTAACGCGTTTATCGGTAACTAGTATACGCCCAGTTTGTTCACCTGACCCAGGAATTAATTGTAATACTTTTTTCGGAATGCCGGCTTGATGCATTAAACGCACCGCTAATGCTGCGATTAATGGGGTTTGTTCTGCCGGTTTTGCCAGCACAGCATTACCCGTAACAAGTGCAGCAACGACTTGTCCAGTAAAAATTGCTAATGGGAAATTCCATGGGCTAATACATAAAATCGGTCCACGGCCATGATATGTTAATAGGTTGGTTTCACCCGTAGGCCCAACAAAATATTGTGGTTCACTCAACTGCACTAAAGCTATTTCGGCATAATAGCGACAAAAATCGATAGCTTCACGCACTTCAGCGATAGCATCTGTTAAAGTCTTACCCGCCTCTTTTACTGCCAGCCAGATAAATTCAGCAAAATGTTGTTCAAACAAATCAGCGGTTTTCTGTAAACATGCTGCACGTTCTTGTACCGGCGTGTTGTCCCAATTATTAGCTACAGCGCAAGCATTCTCTAGCGCTAGCCGTAAACAATCTTCACTGGCATCAGTAACCTGGCCCACTGCTTCATTTTTATCTGCAGGATTATAGATAATTTGTTCTAGTAATTTATCCTTACTTGGAAAGGTTGGTTTTGCCAACCATTTTTGTTGTTGCTGTTTTTTTAATCCGCCTAATAAATCATTGAAAATATCGTCGTTACTTAAATCGATCCCTGGTGAGTTTTTTCGCGTAATTAAAATATCTTGTGGTTTAGGAATTTTTGCGTGGGTTTTTTTCTGATAACGTTTAACAAATTCCACCGGATCTTGCACTAATTGTTTTATGTTAATTTTCTCATTGACGATACGATTAACAAATGACGTATTAGCGCCATTTTCTAATAAGCGTCGCACTAAATAAGGCAGTAAATCTTCATGCTGACCGACTGGGGCATAGATTCTAACGCGGTAGTTCGGTCTTTTTTTACCGAGGATTTGGTCGTAAAGTGCTTGTCCCATGCCATGCAAACATTGAAATTCAAATTCCAATTCAGAGCGTTTATTGGTTTCATGAATGATAGTCGCAACGGCGTGGGCGTTATGCGTCGCAAAAGCAGGATAGATAGTATCAGAGTAATGCAGCATTTTCTTAACACAGGCAAGATAAGAAATATCCGTATTCACTTTACGGGTAAACACTGGATAATCGTTTAAACTTAATTCTTGGCTCCATTTTATTTCAGAATCCCAATACGCGCCTTTGACTAAACGTATCATAACACGTTTACCCTGATTTTTTGCCAATTCATGCAACCAGTCGATAAGGTAATAACAGCGTTTTTGATACGCTTGAATCGCTAAGCCAAACCCTTCCCAACCATCTAACGCTGTATCAGTAAACACTTGTTCGATTATTTCCAAGGATAAATCTAATCGATCTGCTTCCTCTGCATCTACGGTCAAACAAATATTATTTTCTTTGGCAGCAATGGCTAAATTTCTTAATAACGGAACGATATGTTGCACAGCATGTTCATATTGAGTAAATTCATATCGCGGAAATAAGGCGGATAATTTTACTGAAATTCCAGGTCGCTGCCAAAGTTCTTTTTGTTTTTTACTATTTGAACCGACTTTATTAATCGCATGTAAATACGATTCATAATAACGCTTAGCAGCTTCAGCCGTTCTTGCCGCTTCACCCAACATATCGTAAGAATAACCATAGCCTTTTGCTTCATAAGCATCAGCTCGCTTAATCGCATTTTCGATGGTTTGTCCCATAACAAATTGTTTGCCAAGTATTTTCATCGCTTGTTTAACCGCTTGACGAATCAATGGCTCACCGGTTTTTTTAATTAATTTTTTAAACACTTGTTTGAAATTTACTGTGGCTAATTCATCGATGGATAAGACTCTACCAGTAAACATTAATCCCCAAGTGGTTGCGTTGACAAACAAAGAATGGCTTTGCCCACGATGAGATTTCCAATTACCTTGTGGGATCTTATCACGCAATAACTTATCGATTGTGGCTTTATCCGGAATACGCAATAGTGCTTCCGCAATACACATTAGAGTAATACCTTCTGTGGTCGATAAATCATATTGATACAGAAAAGAATCGATGCCACTTTTATTTAAGCGTTCTTTTCTAACTTTGGTCACAAGTTTCGTTGCAATCTTTTCTATACTATCGCGCTCTGCTAAAGAAACTTTGGCTTCAGGCAACAAACGATTGACTGCTGCCGTCTCGTCCATACGATAATAAGCATTTAAATTTTTGCGAACGTGCGTCTCAACTTGTGTTTGGTTAGCTAATTTCACTTTGTACCTCTGATTTAACGTAACATCAATTTTAGAATGAAATCGGTAAAGCGATTATAAGGCGGATATAAAAATTCAAAACTACTGATCCGTGATTGAATAAAAATGGGTTTGAGTTTGGAAAACGTTTTAAACCCTTCATATCCATGATAATGGCCCATGCCACTATCACCAACACCCCCAAAAGGTAATACGTCCTGTGAAATTTGTAAAATCGTGTCGTTAATCGCTACTCCACCAGCAATGGTGTTTTCGACTACTCGCTTTATATTATTCTTATCATGCCCAAAATAATAAAGGGCCAAAGGTCGTGGTTTACTATTAATATAAGTTAAAACCTCGTTTAGGGTATCATAAGTCACAACCGGCAACAAGTTCCCAAATATCTCTTCTTGTAATAATTTGCTTGATGACTCTAGATTAAAGATCAATTGCGGATTTAAATGGCGTTCATGTGATAGGCTTTGACTCTCATCGAGTTCGATTAACTTGGCATTCTGTTGCTTGGCTTGCGCTAAATAACTTTGTAACCTTTGGTAATGCCTTTGATTAATTAAAGTAGTTCTATCACCATACTGTTTATGCTTGGGATAATAGCGACGATAATAGTATTTGGCTTTTTCAATAAACATTTGCTTTTTGTCTTTAGGCAGCAAGACATAATCTGGTGCCACGCAGGTCTGGCCGGCATTAAAAAATTTTCCCATAAATAATCGCTGGATATATTTTTCTGCATTGGGTTCTGGACCGATAATAGCCGGTGATTTCCCCCCTAATTCTAAAGTGACCGGGGTTAAATTCTCACTGGCTTGGCGCATGACTTTGCGGCCAATGGCAGCTGAACCGGTAAATAAAATGTGGTCGAAAGGCAGCTGAGTAAATTGCTCTGACACTTTAACATCGCCATTAATTACTGCAACCAGATCTTCTGCAAAACATTCACCGATTATGTTTGCCAAAGTTTCACCTGTTTTTGGTGTTGATTCAGACATTTTTATCATCACCCGATTCCCAGCCGAGAGCGCAGAAATTAATGGCCCCAAAGCCAAATAAATTGGATAATTCCAAGGCACGATAATACCAACTACTCCCAACGGTTGCGGCATCAATAATGCTTTGGCGGGCTTAAACCAAATACTTACACGCTTGCGTTGTGGGCGCATCCAATTTTTCAGATGTTTAATAGTATATTTTATTGATTCTACACTGGGGACAATTTCTAAGATCTTGGTTTCATAGGCCGAGCGTTGCTCAAAATCGGCATGAATACTTTTAACGATATCATCTATATGATTAAGTAAGGTTTTTTTGAGGGTTTTGAGCCAAGTTTTTCTTTGTTTGACAGTTGGTAACATATTTTTTAGATGGGCAGATTTTTGCGCTTGAAAAATCCGTTGCATATTTTCGATTTCGGCATTAACTTGCTGATTTTGCTGCAATTTCACGACTTCTGGCATGACTGTTTCCTTATCACATTTCGGCATTAATATGTAATAAGTATAATCATTTCTGTGTGCATCTAGCTGGGGACCCGGTGTTTCGCTACGCTGCACACCGGCTACGAAAATTCCTATGACTTCAAACCAATATAGATATCTAACACCATGTTATTTTGATCGCTGGCCCTGACGTCATAAATCTCGAAGTCGAATTGATAATTTCGCTCACCACCTAATTCAGTTGCATCCATTTTCCATATCGCTTGCCAAGCAGATATCACAACATCCGGCATTTTTCCCGCATCCGTTGTGAATTTTTGAAATTGCCCTTGAGGAACTGTTAAAGTTTTAAATTTTGTTAAATCTTGATCCACAAATGACTCGACAGCCTCACCAATAAAATAAGTGTAATCACCATGTTCATCACTCTCATAATCGGTATAAGCAGAATAAGTCACTCCTGGGTTAAGCCGGTGTTTAATTTCATTTGCCGATTGCGACTCCATATAAGAACCGACGAGTGCAGCGATTTTTGATGTTGCAGGGTCCATCTCATTTTTGTTGTTAGTCCTGACAGTTAAGCCGACTAACATGATTTCATTTAATTCTACTTTTTGTTTTTGCATTTTTCCCCCATTAGTTTAAAAAATTACGATAAAATTTTCTTATCCTAGTATAACTAACAAATAAATTCCAAATAATTATTTGGGTTGATTACACTAAATTCAGCCTCAGGATAACTATTTTTCCAATCCTTCGGCACAGTTACTTTTTGTTGTTTCCATTTAAACTCATAACCGCTTAATTTACCACCCCCTTCTTCCACTAAATCAAGCTCTTGTTGATCCCAAGTTCGCCAAAAAAAATCATTAGCAAATAGATTACGATAGTTTCTTTTCTTTAATCGCTCCATAACTAAAAAATTCTCCCATAATGCGCCTATGTCAGAACGCAAATTCAATTCATTAAAATTTGCAATAATGGCATTTCTAATACCATTATCATAAAAATAATATTTACTTTTCTTAGTGATTTCTTTGCGTAAATTGCTGCTAAATCCACGTAAGTTATAAATCACGAAAGTTTTTTCTAACAAATCTAAATAGCGCATTACGGTTTTTTGATCCATATGCAACTGCTGGCCAAGCTCTGCAAAGGAAACCTGATTGCCTACTTGAAAAGCTGGTTTTATTGATAGCTTGCCAGAGAAACCTCAGTTCCAAGAGCGCATACCTACAGAGCGCTACGGTAAAATAGAAGAAATTGCCGACGTTATTACG
>JBCDIY010000019.1:0-10642 GCA_038748435.1 Pseudomonadota bacterium
CTGCTTTTCCACAAGATAAAATTGAATATAAATTTTTTCCAGGTGCGAAACCGGCATGTTATGAATACGATCCAAAAGCAGCAGAAAAATTAATTAAAAAATTCATAAATTCGTTATAAATTGCAAAGTCAAAAATTATGCACCATATTTTATGATATCAAGTAGAAAATTGAATTATGCGTAGAATTTTTTTCAACACCGTGATGACTTTGGGCCGTGGGAAGCTTTTACGCCAAGTTAGTGTGATACAACCAAATGATGCTGAACCAGCCAAAAAGTATAATAATTGATCAATTTTAGCATTATTTTTGGGCATTTTTACCCATGAAGCATTTTTTTTAAAAAAATTTTTCTCTTAAGGACTCCTTAAGTATTGTTAAGGTATAATGGCTCAAATTATTTCCATTTGCCTTTGTTAAATATAAGTGAGATTTTGATTATGTCAGTTCACCTAAGAAAAGAAGATATTAAAAATTTTAATACTGAGTTACTTGAGACTAAGAAAAAAATTGCGATTGAGATGGAAAGCGAAGGCTCATCAGTTAATCAGGCTACATTAGAAGCTTATAAAAATTTAATAAATAATTTAGCAAAACTTTCTGTACTGCAGAATGAAATGAAGTTTAATTGTAGAACCCCAAAAGTCAACGATTCAAATCAAATTCTATCGCAGTATTCATTGAGTGTATATTTTTCGATAACATCTCAAGCTTCCGATTTGTCAATATTTGAGACTACCGATGGTAGGCCAGCTGATACTATCTTTAAAGATCTCCGACGTGACATAAGTGGTTTTCAAAATACCAATTTACCTCGTCTACCTAAGTTTTATAATGAGCTTATTCGGCAAACTGAGAAGGATAATTCCAATGCCATTTTTTTAGTTGTAATGTTAACAGAGATTACCGATAGTGGATATTATGCTTCACTGCTGCCCCTTTTAAAAAATCTTGAGATTACATTAAAATCAACAGCTGCACCACAGCAGACAGAAAAATTGAATTGCAGTTTTGTTTTAGATGATCAGAAGCCTATTGCAAACTTGATGACAGATGCTGGAATTGAAAATGCTATGAAGGTGTTTAAGAAATTCGAAAAATCTGAACGGCCATTTTCTGATTTTTTAAAACTTTTAGAAGAGGCGATGCTAAGTTCTCCGTTAGTGCAAAGCGAATCCCGTAAAACTAAAGTGAGAGAACTCATCAATCTATTAACCAATTGTTGCAGTCGATATTACCAAGGTGTACTGACCCAATTTCATACCTTGCCTCTCGAGCATTTTAATGAATTTGTGAAACTACAAGAAAAACAAGAAGCCGGGAATGCTCCTCAAGAAAAACTTTCTAGTGTGCCTTTGAAATTAATAGTTAATGAAAAAACTGGAAGCTTATCTTTCGAATCAAAAATTCATGTACAGTATAACTCATCAAATAATCGTTTAGAATTAGTACAACTAGACCAAGAATCGAAAGGATCAATCTATCTGGGAAGTTCTACAAGTAGTATTTCTGTGAGCAACCAACCTGAAGGGAAGTTTACTTTCGATGGCATTTCCCACTCTTCTACTGTTTTAGAGAAAATAAATAATTATGAACTGACTTCCTGTGGGGAGCTCAAAGCAGAGATTCAAGCTGGGAAGGAAGAACTCCTGCAACAACTACAGGAATTTCATTTGGAACAAAGAAAATCGAAGGTGCAACCAACTTATAAGAAGTTAGAGGAAATATTGAGGCGTATTGCTAAATTAAAACTTTGTGAGGTAAACAGAGTCAAAGAAGAAACAAAAACTCTAACGGCAGATGAATATGAAAAAGTACTTAACCTTCGTGAAGATTCTTCTGTGGTGCAACAAGGATTGGAAAATTTAATTAATTGGCTTTCTGGATTTGTACGAATACTTAATGATAATACGATAACAGATGAAACTTGTGAAAACACTCTAACCTTTTTTAACAAACTTATACCAATTATCGAAAAAGATATAACTAATTTTGAAGGTGCCCATGAAACTTTAAAAGAGAAAAAATGTAATGAAAAAGAGTTTAGCATTAAAATAGAAAACCGTATATCTTACTACAATCAGATGGCCATGTCGTTCTCTAAAGGATTAGATAATAATGAGCAAAAAACACAACATCAACCGCTACCACCAAAATTTCAGCTAGAAGCACTTGGGGCTGTTTTAAATTTTATGGTTGACGCACTCAAGAGTCTAAATACTTTTTTCTTTGGTATCAGCTTCTTTAGCAAATCTGAGGTAAAATCTTCTGACTCTAAGCTGCCATTTGAGGTTGATGCTTCTTCCTCCGCTTCGCAGCTTAGTCCTGGTAGTGCTCCTAGTACTCTAATACATATTAATTGATTTTGACGGTAAGCTGCGATACCTGACAAGCTAAGCAACATTGAAACTGTTGTATCCACCTATCAGGCAACAAATTGAATCGTGCGTAGAATCTTTTCTAGTACGGTGATGACTTTAGGCCGTGGGAAGCTTTTACGCCAAGCAAGCGCAACACTGCGTGTCGGTGCTGGCTCGATGAAGTGTTTGATGGATACTAAATTTTTATCGAACCCTTGAGTTGCAATTGCCGACATCGGCACGATAGTAATACCAAAACCACTGGCGACCATATGCCGAATGGTTTCTAGTGATCCTCCTTCAATGGTGGTATTATTTTTATATTTAAAATTTTCAGGCACACTAAAACAATCGGGACAAGCGGCGACCACTTGATCACGAAAGCAATGACCTTCACCAAGCAATAACAAGTTTTGATTTTTTAAATCTTCCGAACATAATTTGGTTTTAGTATTTAATGGGTGTTGCTTGGGTAGCATGATAACAAAGGGTTCTTCATAGACTTTTAACGTTAAAATCCCCGGTTCGGTAAAGGGCAGGGAAATTAAAATGACATCGAGCTTCCCTTGTTGTAATTTCGGTGCTAGATTGGCAGTAAAATCTTCTTCGATAAACAATGGCATTTGAGCTGCGACTTTAGTTAATTTAGGAATTAAAATCGGTAATAGATAGGGACCAATGGTATAAATGGTACCGAGTTTCAGCACGCCTTTGAGTTGATCATGGCCTTGTTTGGAGATATCTTGTAACTTCGAAGTTTCTTCCAAAATCCGTTGTGCTTGAGCAATGATGACTTGGCCAATTTCAGTGACTTTGACTTCAGATTTACTGCGCTCGAAAATGGCTACGCCTAATTCATCTTCAAGGCGTTTTATCGCAACGCTTAGTGAAGGTTGACTGACGAAGCAGGCTTTAGCAGCACGACCAAAATGGCCTTCACGGGCTAATGCGAGTAAGTATTTAAGTTCGGTTAAAGTCATTGATAAACTATATCATACCAATAAAATTCAAGAATATGATTAGTATGGCAATGGGTGAAATGTAACGCAAGGTAAAACGCCAAGCCGAGAATAATTTGCCATTTTTATAATTTAATTCATATTTGCTGGTTTGCTTTTTCATCAACCAACCGGTAAAAAATGCAACAAGCAAGCCGCCTAATGGTAGCATGATATTTGCCGTTAAATAATCTAAAGCTTCAAAAAAACTGGCATGGATAATTTTTAAACTGGGCCAGAGGTTAAAGGAAAAAACCGTGCCTAAGCCTAATAGCCAAATGATACTGCCAGCGATAATCGCTGCATGGGTACGGTGTAATTTAAATCTTTCTATCATCCAGGCTACGGTAGGTTCCAATAAAGATAGGGCAGAAGTAAATGCCGCTAAAAATAACATGATAAAAAATAAGGTCGCAAAAAATGAACCAAAGGGCATTTGCCCAAATGCTAACGGCAGAGTTTGAAAAATTAAGCTTGGGCCAGCATCTGCATGTAAATGATTAGCAAAGACTATCGGAAAAATTGCAATACCTGCGAGTAATGCAATCCCAGTATCGGCCGCGGCAATAATACAAGAAGCTTCGGTGACAGAAGCTTTACGCGGTAAATAAGCGCCATACATCATAATGCTGCCGGTGGCGAGACTTAAAGTGAAAAATGCGTGTCCCAAAGCGGATAAAGCACTGGCTGCAGAAAGTTCGTGAAAATTAGGTTTAAATAGATATTTTAATCCTGCAATAAAATGGCCACTATCCATAGAATAACCGACTAATAATAACAATAAAATGATCATCGTTGGAAACATGATCAATACGGTTTTTTCGATACCTTTACGGATACCACGAGAAATGACCAAGACAGTCGCAGCAATCACCACGGTTTGATAAAAAATCACTAGCCAAGGGTTGCTAATCAATTGATTAAATAGCGCAGAAATACCTTGTGCATTTTTAGCGACAAAATCACGGCTTGCTGCTTGCCAAATATAATCTAGCGTCCAGCCTGTGATGACAGCATAATAAGTTAAGATCAAAAATCCTGATAAGATAATTAAATAGCCAATCCAACTACATCTTGCTGAGGCATTCGCTTCCAAAGCTAGTGTACGGATGGCAAAGACTGGATTTTGTCGACCATTACGTCCAATGACAATTTCTGCCATGAGTAATGGGATACCGATGATTAAAATACAAATCAAATAAACTAAAACAAACGCCCCGCCGCCATTTAAGCCAGCAATATATGGGAATTTCCAAATATTGCCTAAACCTACTGCTGCGCCGGTGGCAGCAAAAATAAAAGCCCAATGTGAAGACCATTCACCATGAATAGATTGACGTGTTTCCGTTGTCATGTAGATGCACTCTTGCAATTTAATCTTTATAATGTATTCTATTCTAACCTAAAGCAAAATTGCTAGGATAGAAAATGCCCCTCTCTCATGAGGCCTTGTAGGTTGGGTTGAGCGTAAGCGAAGCCCAACATGAATTATTCGCACCATTAATGAGTAAAGATCTTATTATGTTTAAAATAGCCACGTGGAATGTGAATTCATTAAAAGTGCGGTTAGAGCAGGTGCTTGATTGGTGTCAGCAACATCAGCCGGATGTATTGGCGCTACAAGAAACCAAACTGACGGATGAAAACTTTCCTGTGCAAGCGATAACACAAAGCGGTTATCAAGTCGTATTCAGTGGTCAAAAAACTTATAATGGCGTCGCAATTTTAACGCAATCACCGCCAAAAGATACGCAATCAACCATCCCCAATTTTACTGATCCACAAAAAAGAATTTTAGTCACGACAGTTGCAGATGTTCGGATTATCAATCTCTATGTCCCGAATGGTCAAAGTGTCGACTCAGAAAAATTTCAATATAAGCTAGACTGGTTACAAAAAGTAACGCAATATATTGCTGCAGAATTGAAACAGTATTCTAAGCTTGTCGTTTTAGGCGACTTTAATATTGCCCCGCAACCCGAAGATGTCCACACTCCGCAAGCGTGGCAAGGGCAGGTGTTGTTTAGCCAACCTGAACGAGATGTTTTTCAGAATCTAATCAATTTGGGTTTGCAAGATAGTTTTCGTTTATTTGACCAACCTGAAAAAATATATAGTTGGTGGGATTATCGCCAATTGGCGCTACAAAAAAATCATGGCTTACGTATTGATCATATTTTAATTACTCCAGCATTGGCAGAAAATTGCAAAGCAGTTTATATTGATAAAAAGCCACGCAAATTAAAAAGACCTTCGGATCACGCACCTGTCGTTGCCGAATTTGAAATATAAGTTAAATTGCCGCTAAACCATTATCTAAGTCTGCTAATAAATCTTTTACGTCTTCGACGCCGACGGAGAGGTAGGTTAGATTGCCGCTAAACCATTATCTAAGTCTGCTAATAAATCTTTTACGTCTTCGATGCCGACGGAGAGTCGGATGAAATTATCACTAATGCCAAGCTTTTGCCGGTTCTCTTCAGGTACCGAAGCATGCGTCATAATTGCTGGGTGTTCAATTAAACTTTCTACGCCGCCTAGACTTTCTGCTAGAGTAAATAATTTTAACGGTTTTAAAAAGCGCAGCGTGCCTTGCATGTCGGTATTTAAATTTATGGTAAGCATGCCACCAAAACCTCGCATTTGCTGCTTGGCTAATTCATGCTGCGGAAAATCTGGTAATCCCGGATAAACGACTTTTTGCACTTTTGCATGACTGGCTAAATATTCTGCAATAATTTGTGCATTCTCACAATGTTGGCGCATACGTAAGGCGAGCGTTTTAGCACCACGTAACGCTAAAAAACTGTCAAAAGGCGATAAAATGCCACCAATGGAATTTTGTAGAAAGGCGAGTTTTTCAGTTAGCGATTTATTCTCACCAGTTACCACAACACCGCCAATCATATCACTATGGCCATTGATATATTTGGTCACTGAGTGCATGACAATGTCAAAATCGTAATGTAACGGTTGTTGTAATAGCGGGGTCGCAAAGGTATTGTCTGCGATTAAAATAATATTAGGATGTTTGCGACAAATATGTGCGATCTGTTGCAAATCAATTAACTTTAGTGTCGGATTAGTCGGTGTTTCTATCCAGACCATGCGTGTTTTTGTAGTAATCGCTTGGTTGAGTTGATCTGGATGACGTAAGTCTAAATAAGTAAATTCAATGGCAGAATTTTGTTTTCTGACTTTATCAAATAAACGATAAGTTCCGCCATAGAGATCATCACAAGCAATAACGTGATCGCCTGGATTAAGTAGTTCTAATATCGTTGCTGCAGCAGCCATGCCAGAAGCAAATGCAAATGCTTGTGTGCCATCCTCCAAATCAGCCATCAGGCGTTCAAACGCAAACCGCGTTGGATTTTGTGAGCGCGAGTATTCAAACCCTTGATGTTGTCCAGGGCTTTTTTGTTGATAAGTTGAAGTCGCATAAATAGGTTGCATCACGGCGCCCGTTGCTGGGTCTGCGTGTTGACCGCCATGGATGACCCGAGTGTTTAGCTTGGTATTTTTTTTCATATCCTACGCTCTTAAATAATGACTTAAAATAGATTGCCAACAGTTTAACAAGGAAAGATATAGAGTGAAAGATATATTATTAATTGCACTTAAAATGAATTTCGCCCCACCAAATATTTATGATAATATAAATGCGATTGGATGAAGGAACCAAATATGGAAAAAGAAAAAATAGACCTCAGTAGACGCCGGTTTTTGCGCTATGCCACCGGTGCATTCGCCGCCGTAGGGGCGTTATTTGCCAGTATTCCTTTTCTTGCTTCATGGTTACCATCAGCACGCGCACGTGCTGCTGGGGCACCAGTGGAAGTTGACCTCAGTCGTCTAGAACCTGGGGAAATGATGACAGTAGAATGGCGCGGTCGACCAGTTTGGCTCATTCGTCGCACGCAGGAAATGATCGACCAACTTGCCAAACCGAATGTCAAATTACGTGATTCTGAATCTAGAGTGCAGCAACAGCCAACTTATGCAACTAATCCACATCGTTCAATTAAAAAAGAATATTTAATTTTAGTCGGCATCTGTACCCATTTAGGGTGCTCGCCTACCTATATGCCGGCGATTGGCAGCTTAGGAAGTGACTGGCCAGGCGGTTTTTATTGCCCCTGTCATGGTTCTACATTTGATTTGGCAGGAAGAGTTTACACCGGCGTTCCAGCACCGATTAATCTCGAAGTCCCACCGCATCATTATGTTGCCGATTATAAAGTTATCATAGGAGAAAACAGTAAAAATGCCTAATAGTGTAGGGAAGCAATTTTTGCATTGGATCGATGCAAGATTTCCGCTGAGTAAAGTTTGGAAAGAACATTTCGTCGAATATTATGCGCCGAAAAATTTTAATATCTGGTATTTCTTTGGCGCTTTTTCTATCGTTGTATTTGCTAATCAAATCATTACCGGTATTTGGTTAGCAATGTACTATACGCCTTCAGCCACCGGGGCGTTTGTATCGGTTGAATATATCATGCGTGATGTCAAGTACGGTTGGTTATTACGTTATTTACACTCAACTGGCGCGTCGATGTTTTTTATTGTTGTGTATTTACATATGTTTCGCGCATTAATGTACGGTTCCTATAAAAAACCTAGGGAACTACTTTGGTTATTAGGTGTTGCCATCTACATGGCGCTGATTGCAGAAGCTTTTCTAGGCTATTTGTTACCTTGGGGGCAAATGTCTTATTGGGGTGCGCAAGTGATTATTTCTTTGTTTGGTTCAATTCCTGTTGTTGGCCATAACATCGCATTGTGGATTCGTGGAGATTACAATATTTCCGGTGCAACTTTAAATCGATTTTATGCCTTACATATCGTTGCCTTGCCAATGTTGATCAGTTTATTGGTTTATTTACACATTGTTGCATTGCATAAAGTTGGCTCTAATAATCCCGATGGTATAGAAATTAAAGAAAACAAAGATGAAAAAGGAAAACCTGTCGATGGTGTGCCGTTTCATCCTTATTATACGGTAAAAGATTTTTTTGGTATTATGGTCTTTCTTATCATATTTTTGGGCATCGTATTCTTTCTGCCGACTTTTGGTGGCTATTTCTTAGAACATGCCAATTTCTCTGAAGCAAATCCGTTAAAAACACCTGCTTATATAGCTCCATTATGGTACATGACGCCTTTTTATGCGATGTTGCGCGCGGTTCCAGACAAACTGTTAGGTGTCGCGATTATGCAAGCCGGTATGGTAATTTTGTTTTTATTACCTTGGTTAGACAGAAGTCCAGTTAAATCGATGCGTTATCGTGGGATATACTCACGCATTGCATTAACTTTATTTGTGATAAGTTTTTTTGCTCTAATGTACCTAGGGTTGGTGCCGGTCACGCCGATAAAAACCGCTTTAGCACAGCTATTTACCGTGATTTATTTCGCCTTCTTTTTGCTAATGCCTTTTTACACCAAATATGAGACAACTAAACCATTGCCGGAGCGTTTGACATGAAGTGTAAATGGATGTTTTATGTTGTTTTATGCATTGTAAGTTTTTTTGCTGTACCAGCACTTGCTGCGCAAGAGAGTACGGTTCCTTTAGAACATGCAAATATTAACTTACATGATAAAGCTTCATTGCAGCGTGGTGCGAGAATGTTTATGAATTATTGTGCCGGTTGCCATTCGTTAAAATATCTGCGTTATACGCAAATGGCTGAAGGTATCGGCTTGGTCGATGAAAAAGGTCAGATTTATCAAGATTTACTGCGTGATAATTTGATATTTACGGATGCTAAACCGTTTGAGCCAATTAAAATTGCTATGCAGCCTAAACAAGCAGCGCAATGGTTTGGTGTGCAACCACCGGATTTAACCCTATCAGCTAGAGTGCATGGCGCCGATTGGCTGTATACTTATTTAATTAGCTTTTATCAAGATCCCAAGCGTCCTTTTGGTAGCAATAACTTAGTTTATCCTGAAACTGCGATGCCCAATGTGCTGGTAAATTTACAAGGGATACTAAGTCCCGTCTATACCACCAAGACAGTAACTATAGAAGGCGAGAAAAAACAAGTTGAAGAGGTTGATCATCTGGCTTTAGTTAAATCTGGCGCACTTTCAGAACACCAATTCCACAGCCAAGTCAATGATTTAGTCAATTTCTTAGTATTTGCTAGTGAGCCTGTCAAACTTAAAAGAGAATCTATAGGTATCTTTGTGATGATTTTTATGATAATATTAACGACGATTGCATATTTATTGAAACGTGAATACTGGAAAGATATAAAGAAGGAGTAGAGGTATGGTAGCAGCTAGTAAACGTTCAGTGATAACGTTGTATTCTGATATTAATGACCCCTACAGTCACCAAGTACGGATGGTACTTGCGGAAAAGGGTGTTTCCTATGATCTGATACAAGTTAATCCGAGTAACAAACCTGAGGATTTGCTTGATTTAAATCCTTACGGTAATTTGCCTACGTTAGTTGACCGAGATTTAGTTCTGTATGAACCAAGAATCATGGTCGAGTATCTTGATGAAAGATTCCCTTATCCACCACTAATGCCGGTGTACCCTATTGCGCGTGCTGAATCACGTAAGCAAATGGATTATATCGATAAGCATTGGTATAGCAAATTAGATAGCTTCTTAAGAAACCGTGATGATGGGCTGCAGAAAGAATTTGTTGATTTTCTCAATAGCATCGCACCGGTTTTCAAATCGTATACTTATTTTATGAGTGACGAATACATGTTGGTAGACATTGTTTTAGCCGCATTTCTATGGCGTACTGAGCATTTATTACCTAAAGTTAATAAATATGTTAAAGAGTACGCTAAACGCATTTTTGCTCGAGAGTCTTTTCAAAAAAGTCTAACCGAGATTGAGAAGCAAGCGAAGGATGCAGCTTAATGACTTCACTAAAACCATATTATATTAGGGCCATATTTGAGTGGATTCTTGACAATGAACTAACACCGTATTTGCTCGTCGATGCTAGTGAAAACAATAATTATTTGCCAAAAGAATATGTCAAAGATGGCCAAATCGTCTTTAATATTACTCCTGGTATCGTTCAAAACTTGAATATCACCAATAAAGAAGTTGAGTTTGACGCCCGATTTAGCGGTCGTAAGCGTCAGATTTATGTATCTACTTCTTCGATATTGGCTATTTACGCTAAAGAAAATGGTCGCGGCATGGTGTTTAACGAGTTTGAAGAAGAAGCGGTATCAGGGGGTGGTGATGCAATTGATGCTAGTGCTAATCCTCAACTTGAAAGTGGTGCTAATCAAAAGTTAC
>JBCDIY010000020.1:0-10353 GCA_038748435.1 Pseudomonadota bacterium
AGAAACAAAAAAAACAAGAATTTAGAAAGCTAATACAAGCATTAAAATTAGCGAGTAAAAACCTATCAGCAATTTATGCTTCGCTAAACACCCAAGCAATCGATAATTTATTTAAAAATGTTGATGGTCTGCCTAAGGAATTAACAGATTTAATTGAAGAGTTAACAGCTAAAGCAAAAGCATTACAAACATCAGCAGAACAAGTAGAAATTGTTGCTAAATGGGATAATCGAAAAACGAAAATTGCTGAAACTTCACCAAAAAAACTAAAAGATTTGCAAGAACGTATTAAGTTTTCTCTGTTTGAAAGTGTTGCCGTTAAGTCTCTAGAGGTGCATAACTATAGTCAAGCAAGTACAGAGTATAAAGAAAAATTAAAATTATATGAAAAAAATGCTAAAGATAACAGAGAAAAATTAGAAAAATTAGGAGATATTACGCTTGAGTCACTTTCAAGTGCTGCTAAAGCAATTAAAAGCATGGTTGATGAATGTATCACAAGTAAAACCAAACTCGACGCCTTAAAAACTAAATTATTTACGTTTAAAATGCCTGGCTTACCTGCAGGTGCATTTAATGCTGCTGATTTTATCAAAAACAAAACACAGTGAGAAATAGCTAATGAAGACACCGAAATTGTAGCAGTAGGAATTGCTTTTCTAGACGAGATCTCTAATAATCTATGGAAGATTATGGTTAATGCTGGGGGAACATTTGCAACAAGTCGCGTATTTCCCGAAGCAGACAATGAGCATTTACTATTAACAAACCCCGTAATCTTTACTGATACAATTCTGGAATTTGTAAATATACATATTGTGATTAGACAAGTTCTGGAGTCAACACAAGATAATCCTCAGATTTCTTTTCCTTTTGATCTACCTTTTTCTGAAGTACAACATAGATCGGTTCATAAAAGATTAGTAGAAGAAATTAAAGCAAAGCTTGCAGCTGAATTGGGTACAGATAGAAGTCAATTTTCCACATATATGCAAGAATTGGCAAAATATTTTGAATTAGTACTAGAGTTACTTAGTCTTGATATCTCTGACATTGCTGCAAGCGAAGCACTACGTCAAAAAATTCAATATCAAGCAGAAATTTTACAAACTGAAACCAATTTTCTGAAAAAACAGCAAGCAGTGCATTCAGATCAACCGAGTGTTGAAGTAGCCCTAGCTGAACAACTGCAGCCTTTTTCTCCTGAAGTAACTGGAGAAATCGCCCAAGGGCGTGAGTTAAAGTTGCTGCTAAAAAATCAAGTTTCGAACTCAGTGGGTGTGAAAAAACCAGATGCAAAAGAGCAAAATTCTACAAAAATGCGCTTGGTTAAGCGTGCACAGGCAGTAGGTGCTTATGGTTTTACTGGGATTGCAAACACATTTCATTTATATTTCGAAATATCGAAAAAAGAACCAGTAATGCATGAGTTTTTCTTTGAATTTCCAGAATTGGATGAATTACAAGAATTAGATAAAGATCCGAGTAAACTTGAAAGCCAGAAAAAAAATGTTGTTATTAATGAGTTCTTACTAGAAAAAGATCCGCGTACTGAAAATCTCTTAACGTGTATTGGCTGTGGTAGCGAACCAGCTAACGAGAAACTTGTATCAATGATAACAATGAAATGGAGATTGAATGCGTTTGCTGATGCAAGTAAGGAAATTTTCGCTGGAAATGACATTTTAAAGGACCCAAATAATTTAGAGTCTAAAATAAAAGCCTTGCAAACTGAGCTTAAAGAAACTGCTAAACATCTAACAGCTACTGCTTCAGAAAGAAACCAGCGAAGTCAGCAAGAAGTCGATGTGCTTGAGGGTAAAATTTATCATCTACAGTTACGTATCAACTTGATTCTAAGAAAATTAGAGAGAAAAGTTACCTCAAACCTGCAAAAAGAATTGGAAAATTTAAAGGAAGAAAAACAAAAAGCAGAGGAGTTTTTAGAAAAATTTAAGGAATCTATTCAACCTCAAACACTTGAACAGAAAGCATTCCAAGACAACCTTAGAAAGCAGATAAAGTACTGGCGAGGAGTGATTTATGGACTAAAATTAACCGGTGCGTCGGAAGAAGAAATAGAAGAAGTCCGAGAAAAGATTAATCAATTAAAATTTGTCACAGACAATCCAACGAGCCAACACTATCTACAATTATCAGCTCAATTGCATTATCTTGAAGAAGTGCAGCAAGCACGTCAGATGCAAACTGAATTTTTCCAACAACTGGAGTTTTCTTTTGAGCCTGTCTTGCAAGAGTTATTAAGAAATACAGTAGAATCAAATCTGCAAAAAGTAGAAAAAATGCAAGATGAATTTACTAAAACCCCAAAAGAAAATTTATTGCAATGGCACCATGAGTTGCAGCAAATAACTGAATTTGCAGATGCAGCAGAAAAATTACTAAATGAACAACTACCTGCTTATAAAGCAGAACTTAAAGCATTAGAAAGTTCTAATGCATTTCTGCGAGATCCAAAACTAGAAGAGGAAATCGCAATTTCTTTAAACAGGATTGCTAGTGTTGAAAATAAAAAAAAGGAATTATTACAACAATTAAATAACTTTAAAAAAACAACACAAGAGCTTCAACCTCAAGTAGAAAAAAAACTACCTGTAATTGCAAAAGCCAAATTAAAAATGAATCCATCAAGCCAAGATAAATTTTCGGAAAATTTAACAATGGCTGGTTGGAAACCGACGAATAAACATCAAACCAAGTTCAAGCATATAGTAACTAAAGATGAAGTGGAGATAAGGGATGGATTTTTTACTGGGAGCAATAATAAAAATTTAGCTGCAACTATAAGCTACGTCAATTTGCGTTTTCAAAAAATTACAAAATATGTTGAAAAACTTAATCAACGATTAAAAAAAGGTGAACTTTACCAAGATTTAGCCGAAGAATTTATTAAAAACATGTCGGAACATTTCCAAAAGTACCCATTAGCAATAAATCTAAATGAAAAAAGCTGGAGCGATAATGGAATTTTTACCGTATGTGTTTTCATTATGGAAATACGCAACCAGCTAGATGTGCTGGGTAAAAGGTTTGATACAAACGTACAGGAAGTATTAGAAAGATTAATAACAGATTCCATCATTATGCCGCAATTTGAATGTGCAGGTGTATCAATCGATACCGATACAGTAAAAAAACTAATAGTTAACCCTAAAGCAGACGAGAAAGAAATAACTACTGCGATTAAGCAGAATATTGAAACTAAGATACCGTCTAGTATTAAGATAACTGCTTAAGATAGATGAGGAGTAAATAATTATGCCAACTGATATTGATAAACAAATATTGCAGAAACAGCAGGAAATTAATAATAAATGTAAAGAAGACAAACTAAATCCGTTTTTCCAGCAAAAACTTACTCAGTATGCAGAGAGGCTATTTAAAAAACCGAATGAATCCTTAATTGAGTTTGCGCGTCGTCTTGCCAGTAATAGTTATCTTACGGCGAATAACACTGCTTTAACAAATGCTGGTAAGCAGTTTGAAAATATTGCTACAGCAAGTTCTGAATTGTTCACTGCTCAAAAAGAGCTAAAAGCATTATATGAGGATAAAATAGTTGAGTTAAACGGTGCTGATCCTGTAGATGAAAAAAAAATCACAGTCATGGAGATAGAAAATGAAGCTACTCAGCGGCAACAACTTAAATCTCTTGTAGTCTGTTTGATAGCTATCAACCAACTTGATAGATGCTTAAATTCACATCTCACTAATGATCAATTTGCATTACTAGAAGAAAATGCAACAGCTTTAAAAAGACTTCTAATTATTTTAGAAACTAAACAAACAAATTTCATTGCTGCATTTAATGTGGCATTAGAAAAATTTAGAGACTCTCAACTTGCGATTGCTGATGCAGATCTTTATAAAAGTTTGCAAAAAACACCTGAAGATTTTAATGATTTACATACTAAATGCAGAAATAATTTATTCGCGATTGCTAAAATAATAATTCGTAATGAGCTGAGTGCGACTTATATTGGAGCTAAAACAGATGTAACTACTCCAGTTGAAGACAAACCGAAACACGCGGAAGTATTTTCAGCGATAGTACGCGAAAACGGTTTTGAATATACTAATTTGCCTCAAAACACGCCAGCTATTTTGCATTATACCCCTGGGATGGATGTAAAGCTTTCTAATCCAAGTATTGGAAACTCATTGTCAGCTGCAGATTTTATGCGACCTAAAAGTATTGAGTTAACAGCACCTAGTGGTAAAGTAATAAAACCACAAACTATCGCCTTAGCGTTGACTTGGTTAGCACTTCCAGCGATGCTGCAAGCTTCTGTGGGGCAAAAAGTTACTGTGGATATTAATCAATTGGATGGTAAATTGACTGCGAAAGAATTAATGCAAGCGTGTGCGTTAATTACAAAAGCGTTAGTAGAAAATAAAGTTGGTGTGGGAATTGAGTTTAAGCTTACAGATACAGATAAAGTCATGCTTAAAGATGATACGACAGGCGCTGAATTAACCGGGCAAGCTAAAACCACAAAAATTGCTGAAGTTAATCAAATTCTAAAATCACTTGCTCAATTTAATACTGCCTCGAGCACAGCATTTGTATCGCCTAAAGAAATAGATTTAACTGGCGTCGATGCATTTAAATTACCTGCAGATATTCTTAAACTAGTTAACCCTAATAAACAAGCTCCAGCAACGCCAGAGAAAACAAGTGAACCTTCTGGATCATTTAGATTGTTTGATCCTAAAGGAAAGCCAGAAGAATTACAAAATGAATGTAAACGGCAAGGAGTAAGTTTTCGAGCACCATTGCCTACGGATATAATTGTGGGTGGTCCCAAATCTAAGTAATTGAATAATTTTTTTAGTTGATTTTTGATAGTCCAACTATTGAACATTCTACTCATTTTGCGGTATGATAATATGATTGTTGCGAATTACAACTTGTAGCTTGGGTTGAGCGCCGCGAAGCACAATACTGGAAGCTGTAACCGGTGTGCAGTGCCAGGGTAACACCAGAAATTAAAAAATTTTTAAAAATGTAAACTATTAAACAGGTACTTACAATGACAAAATTATTGCCCCCAAAGCGCCTTTGGCTATTTACAATAATCATGACCTTAGCGCTTACCTTAAATTTGCCTCTTGCATTTGCGAAAACCAAAGCAGCAGCACAACCGCCGGTTCTAGTTAATACCATTGCCGCCAAAACGGCGATGTATCATCCGTATTTTGAAGTGACTGGCTCATTAGGTTCCAACCATGGTATTACCGTTAAAGCCGAAACGGCTGGTCGGGTGACAAAAATCTTTTTTTCGTCCGGACAATATGTCAAAGCCAATACACCCTTGGTGCAAATTTACCCTGATGTCTTGATGGCACAAATGAAATTGGCCAAGGCAAAATTGAAATTGAGCAAACTAAATTTTCAGCGTTATCAAAAATTATTAGTTAAACAAGCAGTTTCACAACAAGAATATGATCAAGCGTTAGCGACCCTAGAAACCGATAGTGCGCAATTACAAGAAATCAAAGCACAATTGCAACAAACTTTAATTCGTGCTCCGTTTAGTGGTTACTTGGGTTTAGATCAAATCGATATCGGTGATTACTTAACACCTGGGCAAGCTATCGTTAACTTGGAACAAACTAATTTAGTCACTGTTAAATTCGATGTTCCAGAAGCATTTATGCGGCAAATTCATGTCGGTGATAAAGTTTCAATCCACGCCCATGCTTATGGTAGCAAGATTTTTACCGGTAAAATTACTTCGAAAGAATCGAAAATTGACACGGAAACGCGAACGTTGTCTTTTGAAGGTGAAATCCCTAATCCAAATAACGAGCTTGTACCCGGCAGTTTTGTGGAAGTAAGAGTGTATTATGATAAACCACAACAATTGGTTTCCATCCCACAAACCGCCTTGCTATATTCGGAAAAAGGTGAATACGTTTATAAAATCATTAATGGTAAAGCGATACAAAGTTACGTGACTTTAGGTAAGCGTGGTCCTAGCAATGTATTTATTACTAAGGGTATTCAGCCCAATGATCAAATTGTCACCGTAGGAGTGCAGAAGCTTTTCCCCGGTGCAAAAGTTAAAGTGGTTTCGTAAGCATGTATTTTACTGATATCTTTATTAAACGACCGGTATTTGCGTCGGTTTTAAGTCTACTGATTTTACTAGCAGGGGCCATTGCATATTTTAAAATGCCCGTGCGCTTGTATCCAAAAATCGATGCAACGGTGATTACCATTAACACCACTTATGCTGGGGCACCGGCAGCATTGATGGAAGGTTTTGTCACTACGCCGATAGAAAATTCGCTCGCGGGTGTCGATGGTTTGGATTATATTACCTCCAATAGTACCTTAGGTTCGAGCACAATCAAGGCGCATTTTTACTTAGGTTATGACATCAATAAAGCCGTGGCTGATGTGATTAATAAAGTATCTTCAGTGCGTCGACAATTGCCAAAAGATATTAACGATCCGATTATCCATAAAGATGATCCGAATTCTAATCCGGTAGTTTTTATTGCCTATACCGATAAAAATGCTAAAGCTGCTTCAATTAATGACTACTTAATTCGTAGTGTGCAACCGGTGTTAGCGACTTTGCCTGGTGTGGGCCAAGCACGTATTTTTGGCGATTTAACTTATGCTATGCGTGTGTGGTTGAACCCGAATTTGATGGCAGCCAGGCATATTACCGCAACCGACGTCGTCGATGCCTTGACTAGCAATAATATCCAAGCGCCCACCGGGCGGTTGGAAAATAAAACTCAAGAATTTGATACTTTGTTAGATACTAATTTATCCACGCCGCAACAATTCGATAATATTGTCATTAAACAAAATGGCAATAGTTTGGTACGCATTAAAGATATCGGCTACGCCCAACTCGGTACGCCAGAGCAACGTATTAAAGGCTACATTAATGGCGTGCAAGGTAATGTTATGGGAATTATCCCGCGCTCTGATGCTAATCCCTTAGATGTCGCCACGCTAGTAAAAAATGAACTTAAATCTTTACAGCCGCAATTTCCACCAGGACTTCATGCTAAAGTTGTCTGGGATAATTCAAAATTTATTGCCCAATCGATTAAAGAAGTGAAACAAACGATTTTTGAAGCAGCAATTTTTGTTATTATCATTATCTTTTTATTTCTAGGGTCGTTACGTACAGTTTTAATTCCAAGTATCACTATACCGGTATCGTTAATCGGTGTGTGTGCTTTGATGTTTGCCATGGGCTATTCGCTTAATACCATGACATTCTTAGCGTTTGTATTAGCAATTGGCATGGTTGTCGATGATGCGATTGTCGTATCGGAAAATATCCATCGTAATATGGATTTGGGTAAAAACCGCTTCCAAGCAGCGATATTTGGTGCCCGAGAAATTCGCTTTGCTGTCATTGCTATGACTCTAACTTTAGCTGCAGTTTATGCGCCGATTATATTCATGGGTGGTTTAACCGGTTCGCTGTTTAAAGAATTTGCTTTTACCCTAGCTGGAGCAGTAATTATTTCCGGTTTTGTATCATTGACGTTGTCACCAATGATGTGCTCTAAATTGCTTGCAGACAAAACTCATAGCGGACGTTTAGAGAGTTTAATTAATCGCATCACTAATCAAATGGCATTAATCTATCAAGCCATTTTGCGCAGCATTTTGCGTTCACGCAAATTCGTGGTATTACTATTGCCGATTATATTAGTTGCTTGCTTGTTTCTCTATTATTATATTCCTAAAGAACTTGCACCGAAAGAAGATGAAGGTGGTATGCTGGCGATTATGCAAGCACCAGCTGCAGCAAATTTAAAATATACTACCAAATACGCTATGCAATTTGATGCACTCATGAAAAAACTGCCAGAAGTTTCAGATCGCATTTTGGTGACAGGTATTCCAGACAACGTCAATAGCGCATTAGAATTTATTAAGCTAAAACCTTGGTCTGAGCGTAAACGCGATGTCAAACAACTTATTGACTCACTCTATCCGCAATTGGAAAAGATTATTGGTTTGCGCGCATTTGTGTTGAATCCATTTAGTTTACCCGGAGATGATTCTAATCACGGTATCGATTTTGTGTTAAAAACCACAGGGACTTATTCGGAGTTAAATAAAGTTGCGCAAAAAATTAAAATTGTAGCGGAAAAAAATCCGATATTTAAAAATGTCGATGTCGATTTAAAAATTGATAAGCCAGAAATTACTGCAAAAATTAATCGCAATTTAGCTGCAGACGTTGGTGTTTCTATGAAAGATTTAGGTAATGCGGTGAATATTGCTATTGGCCAGCCAGAAATTAATCAGTTTGAAATGAAAGGTCGTAGCTACTATGTACTGCCACAAGTTGAACCAGAATTTCGTAATCAACCCGATACGTTAGAAAATTTCTACGTGCGTAGTAAAGCAGGTGCATTAGTGCCGCTATCAAGCTTTGTAACTTTAAGCGAACAAGTGGTGCCACAAACATTGAACCACTTCCAACAAATGCGTGCAGCAGATATTACCGCTGATCCAGCTCCTGGTTATACTTTAGGTCAAGCCATCGATGCGCTAGAAAAAATTGCCAAGAAAAACATGCCACAAGATATGCAATATGATTTTGCTGGTGGTGCTAGACAATTTATCGAATCGAGCGATAGTATGCTATTTATGTTTGGTTTGGCGATTGTGTTTATATTTTTAGTGTTGGCAGCACAGTTTGAAAGCTTCCGTGATCCATTAATTGTATTATTAACGGTGCCTTTATCCACCTTAGGTGCACTAGCAGTGTTAAAATTATTTGGTGGCACGATTAATATCTATACCAATATTGGTATCATTACCTTAATAGGTTTGATCAGTAAACACGGCATCTTGATGGTGGAATTTGCCAATCAGTTGCAACAAAAGGGCAAAGATGCAGTAACAGCGATTATTGAAGCCGCATCGATTCGTTTGCGACCGATATTAATGACCACTGCAGCGATGATTTTAGGTTCATTACCCTTAGCTATGGCAACTGGTGCGGGTTCTAATAGTCGCCATCAAATTGGTATTACTATTATCGGTGGTATGGCGATCGGCACGTTATTCACCTTGATCATTATTCCGGTGATGTATTCTTTTCTCGCTACCATGAAAAAAGCTAAAGATGATGAAGTTGTGCCTGCAGCTCAATGAGTATGCTTAAACCACTGCGCAAAACTCTCGTCTTCTAAAGCATAAACACCACGACTTGATTGCCAGATAAAGCCTTTTTCGCGCAGTGACTGAATTGCAGTTTGCACCGTTGCAATCGACAATCGTGGTTGATTAATACTCTGCTGATAATATTGCATCGAAGACTCTGAAAATGGTGACCAATCATGTTTTTCTTTAATCAGTAACGTTAAGATACTTTGATGTAACGCGGGTAATTGATTAAATTCGTTTTCAAATTCTTGCCAAATCTGACTATGCCAAATGAAAGCATCTTGCTTAAGTAATTTTGAAAACGATTCAGCGTCATTATTAATAGCAACACGGCCAATTAATTGGCGTAATATTTCTGGGCGATGGCCGATCATTTGAAACGCTTCCCACATATCATTTTTATTGAATTGATTATTTACTTCTAAAGCATTATTGACTTTATCGGTCAAATCATCGGTAAAATCACGATTTAGTAATGGGAATGTCGTCACTTCAGATCCAAAAAAAGGTTGCTCTTTTTTGATAATCAGTTGTGCTAATTTATCACGATTGGAACCGGTTAATACTAACATAAGTTGCGGTGTACTACTTTTAATATTTATTTGATCTCGGGCAGATTTAATAGAAAACATCGCATTAATGCCATTTTTGCTGGTTAATGCGTGTTGTGCCTCGTCTATAATCAGTAATATTGGTTTATTGGCTAAGATTACAAATTCTTTTAACAAATCTGTTATCGTTATGTTTTCTGGTAGTCCCGGTTGCGAAAAGTCTAATTCAACCGTTTTTAGGATATTAATTTTTTGCACTTTAAAACGCTTAATTAATTTGCCTAATTTACTTTTATAAGAAAGTATGGCTGCTTTTACTGCTTCCGTAATTAACAATGCAGGATCGGCGCGTTTATTCGCCCACAGGTCAACATAAACTGTAGTCCAATGGCGCTGTTTAGCTTCGGGAATCAAGTCATTGAGCAAAAAGGTACTTTTTCCAACACGGCGTGGGCCGGCTAAAAATAATCCCGAGGCAGCATTAGTAATACCATTACCTTGCAGATTATCACAATAAGCTTGTGCTAGGTTATTTCTTTTAAACGGTTGATTATTCAATAATATTTCCTGTTTATGTATAATTATGTATTTTTACATAATTTATGTAGTTTAACATAATTA
>JBCDIY010000021.1:0-9944 GCA_038748435.1 Pseudomonadota bacterium
CACCTTAACCACTTGCCGCTATCGTCTCGCCGCATGGCCATCCATAAGGCGCAACGAAGCCATCATCCGAGCCAACCCCTTCCCGCATAGTTTTGGGCAAAAGAGAGACCTTTTCCATGTTTAAACCATCACAGAAACGCCGCCTGCTGACCGCATCCCTGCTCGCAGTCGCCATGGTTTTGGCTGGGTGCCAAAGCAAAGAAGAAAAGGCCATCAAGTTTGCCGAAAGCGGACAAGCCTATATGGATGAAGGCGATTTTGAGCGTGCTACGCTGCAGTTCAACAACGCCCTGTTCCAAGACGGCAATCCCGATGCCACGCTCAACATCCTGAGGCGCCTCCCGACCGCCGTTGACTACGCACACATCGTTTCTGCCCTCGCCACATAATAATTCCACCCATAACACTGATGTACCAAAAAGCTTCAGGGATCACACTACGTTTTTCTTTCTCGCTATAGAGCCACTGAATAAAAAATCTCGCGCCAAAGATGGCTTGACCAATAAAGCCAATAGCTAGCCACAACTCGGCAACATGCGCTGAAGTCATTGTTTCACCTCAGTCGTCAAGGTTGGATTGAGCGAACGCCGCATTAACCAAGCAACACCAAATAAGTCATAAATACCGACAAATAAACGATTCATCACGCCATATTTTGACTGCCCGCGGGTCCTAGGTCGATGGTGCACTTCGACTTGCGTGACTTGACCGCCAGCACGCCGATATAATGCCGGTAAAAAGCGATGTAAATGATTAAAATGTGGCAATTTAAGGAAATCGTCTTTACTAAATAATTTCAAACCGCAGCCCGTGTCCCTAGTTTCATCTTTTAAAAAACGCTTGCGTACGGCATTAGCGATTTTCGAGGACATCAACTTCAGTCGACTATCTTTGCGCTTTAATCGCATTCCAGCAATCAAAATTGCATGATTAGAGGTTTCTTTGTATGCTTCGGCGTAGGCAGCAACTAATTTTTTTATATCTGCCGGATCATTTTGGCCGTCACCATCCAAAGTAGCGATGAGAGGATAAGCAGCATGGCGTACTCCAGTCACTATCGCCGAACTTTGACCAAAATTTGAACTATGGTGTAATACAGTTAATTCTTTATATTGTTGGGTTAATGTGTTTAATACAGAACCAGTAGCATCATTGCTACCATCATTCACAACAACAATCTGTTTTTCAGCAAAATTGTGCAATGATTGCACTACTTCAGCAATAAACGGTTGTGCATTCTCATATTCGTTATACATTGGAATGACAACGCTTATTTTATCCATTTGTCTCATATAAAAAACTCAGTGGGTTTCTCAGATAAATTAGAAATTTTAACACGATAACGCTTAGAATTCATCTACAAGATGATAGTACTTAAATACATGGCACATGAAAATGGCGACCCCAAAGCCCAAGAAAGCGCCTGTCATAACATCGCTTAAATAATGCGCCGTCAAAAAAACTCGCGATAATGTCACAAGTAAAGCAATGGTCATAAATAACAACCAAAATCTAGGTTTTATGAAAGAGAGTCCTAGCATAATAGCATTGATGGTGGTTGCATGACCGGAAGGAAAAGAGATAAATGCGTAATGGGTTTTAAAAAAGTAAAAGCCATATAAGTGCTGATTAAAGAGTAACTCAGGTCGAGCACGACCACAGAGAAACTTAATTAAATCGCATAACCCTCCAGACACTAAAACATTGGCAAACAGATATAAAGACTTATAGGCAAATTGACTACGTTTTAAAATAAACTTACCGATTACAAACAATAATCCAAATGCAATGATATAATATCCACCCAACCCTAACACAGTAATATCACCAGCAGCTTGATAGATACGTTGATTTAAAGAAGTATGTAGAAAAATTGCGATTTTTTCATCGAAGAAAAAGTAACTAACGACGATAAGACTCAACCAACAGATAATAAACACAGGATGAGTAACCACTTTTATAAAGATATTAAAAGAACTTGAATTTGACATAATTACTTCGTACTTATTTTTTTGTATAGCGTTAACTGTATCCACCGACTATTACCTAGATTAAATCCACGAACCGTTTTTATGGGTTCTAATACTATACCATTTTGTTTTGCCTGATTGGAAAAATCCGCCGCAATCCGTTGATTACAGAGAACGAAATCTGCACGTTGCTGACGTAATGCGGCAATGGCAGCATCTATTGGAGCAAATTTCACTTTATGCGTCCCTAATAAAAACACTAAGCTAGGTTCGCCGTAACCTACAGCGTATAATGGCTGAGATTGCGTCAATTGAATATTATTTTTCTGAATGAAAGTTTTTACTCGCTGACTTATCCAAAGTGGTCGCATATTGGGTAATAAAACACCAAACACCGGTGCAAAAATAAAAATACTCGCAATTACCGCTATCCAAGCTGCTTTAACATGTTCATTCAGATAAATTTGATAAAACATTAAAACCAAAGTTAATAAAACCACTCCAGCAACCATAAAGCCGACGACACTGCCTACTCCCAACAGATAAAAAGGCAATGTGATCACTGCCGCGGTTACAGCTAAACCTAACAACGCCCAAACAACATATTGCAGACGACAGAGAAATTTTGTTAAGGGTCGGCAGGTAAATTCTTTTCTAGCAAAAATACCCAGGCTAGTTAAAACCGCAATAGCTGGATAAACCGGCAGAACATATTGTGGCAATTTAGTCGGTACTAAAGCAAAGAATATCCAGCTAGGAATGATCCAGGCCCATAAAAAGCGTATCGTCGGATCTTTACGCTGACGAAATCCCCAGACATTACCGAACCAAACAAAAAGTGAAGCTGGCCAAAACATTAAACTAAAAATTAACAGATAATAACCTGGTGGCATACCATGTGATTGTTGTCCACCGGCTAATTTAGGTAACACATCGCCTCTGACCATATCGAATAGAAAATTACTTTTGCCTGCCATACTGACTGGCACTAACCAAGCTAAAGTCAGTAGGATTAATAAGGTTAAACCCAAACCAAAGCGAATTTTTTTTAACCATGCTATATTTTTATCCGCGATGCATAAACCAATAATTGTCAAAAACCCGACCAGTGGTGTAATACCTTTGATCAATATGCCGGCAGTCATGCCTAACCAAAAATACAAGACAGCACGTAATCTCACGGTTTGCTGACGGCTATGACTGGTATAAATCTCCCACAATCCACCTTGCATTAATACCATAGTGGCTAAAAGCAAGGTATCAGTAACGGTTAAACGCGTTTCAATTAGTAACAAAAAACAACTTGCCAACAAAGCTGCGGCAAGCAGAGCCACTTCTTTTTTAACATAGCGCTTGGCAAAACCGAATGTCATTAATACCGCTAAGATCGCGCCTAAAACACCGGGCAAACGATAAGGCCAGTTAGTTGCTGCTTTAACACTCGAAAATAGCTTAACACTCATTGCTTGCAGCCAATAATAGCCCGGTGGTTTTAAATGCCGGGGATGATTTTGAAATTTCACTTGTAGATAATTGCCGGTTTGCAACATTTGCTTGGTGGCTTGGGAGAAATGTGGCGAATCTCTATCAACCATGGGTAAACTGGCAATACCGGGCAAATACAAGCATAAGCAAAGCAGCACAAGAAAACTATAATAAATACTATTTTGTTGCATCAATGGACCTAAGTTGGCAAACCTATAATTATCAAGGATTCTTGGCAGGCAAGCAAGTCGATTTAATCCATCAGAGCTTTTCTTAGGTTTGTTGGGCTTCGTTTCGCTCAACCCAACCTACATTAAACTTTATGTGAATATGATTTAAAAATATTTATTCTGTTCAGCCATAGCGATGCCGATTTTGCGTAAGATTTCTGGGACATCATCGATATCCATGAATATTTCCACGAAACAAAGTTCTTGGCGATGTTTGTCTAATTCGTTGATGGCGGTTTCTAATTCTAATTCGGTTTTTACTTGAGTTGACCAAACGGCACCATTAAACATTGTCGGTAATTTTGCATATTGCCACATTTGAATATCATTGTAAGTCATTCTTGGGCCATGAATAACACGTTCGATGGTATAACCATCATTGTTGATTAAAAAGATGATCGGCTTGGTTTTATAACGTAACATGGTAGAGACTTCTTGTGCCGTAAGTTGAAATGAACCATCACCAACAAATAAAATCACCCGTTTATCCGGTGCAGCTAATGTAGCACCTAATAATGAACCAACAGAGTAGCCTATTGATCCCCATAACGCTTGGCAGATATAAGTCACTTTATCTGGAATTTTAATGCCTAAACTACCGAATAAACTTGTACCAGTCTCTGCAAGTACAATATCTTCCGATTGTAAAAATTCACTCATACGTAACCAAAAACGTTCTTGTTTTATTGCTTCTTGAGTTGCAGTGTAAACTGGAATAGTTTTTTCTGTAACGACTTCAGCAAATTTTATGCCTTTTAAGCCCGCAGTTAATGCTGGAATGAAATCAGCAAAGTATAAATCTGGATAAATCGAATGTTTTAATTGCACATAGTTACTGTGAATTTCTATAGTGACATTGGCGCTAAGTTTAGTGGTAAAACCACCGGTATTAAAATCCGATAAAATCGTACCAAAGGAAATAATACAATCAGAAGACTCCACCCGCTGTTGTACCCCTTCACTACTAAAATCACCATTATAATTGCCTAAAAATAATGGATGTGACTCATCGATAATGCCCTTGCCCATATTCATGGTGGCAAAAGGAATGCCAGTTTTCTCGATTAATTTTAAAATATGTGGTTTCATTGGATGGCGCACAGCGCAAATATCTGCTAAAAATACCGGTTTTTTCACATTTGTTAAAATACCTATAGTACGATTCACAGCTTCATTCACTGCTTGTAAATTGGATTTAGGATAAGCTAACTGTAACGGCTTGAGTTCAACTTCAATCTCTTTGTATGTAATATCACTCGGCAAGCCAATATAGACCGGACGTTTTTTTATAAACCCAATTTGTAAAACTCTATCGATTTGCCTAGCAGCATTTTGTGGATTAATAATTGCCTGAGCAATGGTGACTTTAGTAAACATCTGTAAAAAGACATTAAAATCACCTGTACCCAAGGTGTGATGCACCAAGGATTTTTGTGCTTGAGTAATAGTTGAAGGCATACCGACAATATTAACGATAGGCACATACTCTGCATAGGCGCCGGCAATGCCGTTGATTGCACTAAGCTCACCGACACCAAAGGTAGTTACTAAGGCACTCATACCGTTGATACGAGCATAACCATCTGCGGCATACGCCGCATTTAACTCATTGCAGTTACCTACCCAATTTAAGTCGTTGAAATTAACAATTTGATCTAAGAAGCCTAAGTTATAATCCCCAGGAACGCCAAATACATGCTTTATTTGAAGTTCTGCTAAACGCTGAAGTAAATAATCACCGATGGTTATTCTCATACTGCTCTCCTTGCGGGTGAATCTTTGTTAGTTTAGTATAATGATGCGTTTTGTGAGTCGATTTGACTCGTGTACAACTTCAAAGAAAGGATGTATTAGCAAGAAATAAGCAAAAATTAGAAAACTATAGAAAGGATGTAGAAGTTAATTGAAAAAGCCAGAATAAATGGCTAAAATAAAACACGCCCGAGCCCATCCATAGACCCGAGCGCCCCATGCCTTACTTGAACGATTTCCATATCTTAAAGTGGCTTCCTTCCACTTATCCTCATCCATGAGGTTTTCGTCCATCACACTAGTTCCGTTAATCTAGTGTATAAATAGATATTAGCATCATTGGTGTTGTTAAAAAATTAGCAATTGGCTGATAATTGTGTGAGACATATCTTACAAGATTTAACTATAAATAAAAAACTCTATTTTAAACAATAGCTTAGATTGATCATTCTTCTTTCTGACGCATATGTGGAAATAAAAAGACATCTCGAATTGATGGTGCATCGGTAAATAACATGACTAATCTATCTATACCGATACCTTCACCTGCTGTCGGTGGTAAACCATATTCTAGTGCTTGAATATAATCTGCATCAAACACCATTGCCTCTTCATCACCCGACTGTCGCTCCAACATTTGTTTTTTAAATCGTTCCGCTTGATCGTCTGGATCATTTAATTCAGAAAATCCATTGGCGATTTCTCTACCGGCGATAAACAATTCGAAGCGATCTGTTATATTCTCATCTTGCTCATTTCTGCGTGCTAACGGTGATACTTCTGTAGGATACGCCGTAATAAAAGTAGGTTGCATAAGTTGATGTTCTACTGTTTTTTCAAACAATTCTAATTGAATCTTGCCTAATCCATGTTCATTGGTAAATTCAATCTCGTGTTTTTTTGCTAACGTCCTGGCCTTATCAATATTTTCTAGTTCTTCTACTTTAATACTAGGATTGTATTGCAATATCGCTTGTTTCACACTTAACCGTTTAAATGGAATAGAAAAATCAATCGTATTACCTTGATAACTTAACTGCATGGTTTCACATAATTCATGACATAACCATTGTAATAATTCTTCCGAAAGCGTCATCATGTCATTGTAATCAGCATAAGCTTGATAAAACTCCAGCATAGTAAATTCTGGATTATGTTGTGTCGATAAACCCTCATTGCGAAAGTTGCGATTGATTTCAAACACACGTTCAAATCCACCAACAACCAAACGTTTTAAGTACAATTCCGGTGCCACCCGCAAGTACAATTGCATATCCAACGCATTATGATGGGTAATAAAGGGTTTGGCCGCAGCACCGCCTGGCAATACTTGCATCATCGGTGTTTCTACTTCGATATAGCGCCTGTCGATAAAAAATTCTCGAATACGTTGCACGATACGACTGCGCATTAAAAATGCTTGTCTGGATTTTTCGTTTACCATAAGATCCAAATAGCGCTTACGATAACGTATTTCCATATCATGGAGTCCATGATATTTATCTGGCAAAGGCCGAACCGACTTGGTAATTAATTCGATACTTTTAGCTTGTATAGTTAATTCACCAGTTTTAGTTTTAAATAAATGGCCTTGCACACCAACGATATCACCTAAATCCCATTTTTTAAATTGATCATAAACACTCTCTGCTAATGCTTCTTTGCGGCAATAGACTTGAATGCGTCCAGACATATCTTGCAATTGAATAAAGCTTGCTTTACCCATCACCCGTCGCATCATGATGCGACCAGCAACCGTGACTTGTTTATTTTCTTGATCTAATAATTCATTAGAATAATGCGCATAATGGTCTTGAATATCTTTGGCAAACTCATGACGTTTGAATTTATTAGGATAAGCATTACCCTGCTTGCGCAATTCTGCCAATTTCTCACGGCGAATGACAAGCTCTTCTTTAGCTGTAGGTGTATTACTTGCTTTTTTTGAGTCAGACATAAATTAACTTTCCTCTAAAATTAGCTTTTTATTGGCTGATAAGTCGTTTAAATATTGTTTAAATTGATGTTTTAAATCAGGATGAGTCAGTGCGACTTCAACCGTCGCTTGTAAATAGCCTAATTTATCACCACAATCATAACGTTTTCCTGCAAATGCTAAAGCATAAACAGATTCTTCTGCTATCAAATTAGCTATCGCTTCGGTCAATTGAATTTCACCAGAGTTATCCATAGATATTTTTGCCAAAAAATCAAAAACGCGTGCGGTAAAAATATACCGTCCAGCAACACCAAAATTTGAAGGAGCATCTTGTTGTTTCGGTTTTTCAACAATGGAATTAATTCTAAAATAATTTTGAAACTGTTCGGCAATTTTTATAATACCGTATTTTTCTACCGCATGCTTAGGAACTTCTTCAACAGCAATAACACAAGCGTGTAATTTTTCATATTGCTCGATTAATTGTTGTAATGCATTTTTACCTTGGCATAGAAATAAGTCATCAGCTAACAAAACCGCAAAAGGTTCATGTCCAATCAAAGAACGTGCGCGTAACACAGCATCACCTAAACCTAAAGGTTCTGGTTGACGAATATAAACGCAATTTATTCCTTTGGGTAAAATACTTTGGGTAATATCTAAAAGCTTTTGTTTATTTTTAGCTTCTAAGCGTGTTTCTAATTCAAAATTTTTATCAAAGTGATCTTCTATTGCTTGCTTACGACTACTCGTGACAAAAATTAGATCAGTGATGCCTGCTTGAATGGCTTCTTCAACAGCATACTGTATGAGTGGTTTATCCACCACCGGCAACATTTCTTTAGGGTTGGCTTTTGTCGCTGGCAAGAACCTTGTGCCAAGGCCAGCAACCGGAAAAACCGCTTTTTTAATCGACATGATTACATTACCTACTTAAATACATTTTAATATTCACGACTCTGACTGTATATTTATCGGTGATACTAGTTTAGAAAAATTCATTTGCACGAAATAAATTGCAAATAGCAGTATATACGCTAAAAACATGATGCCTGCGGATATATGATAAAAACCTGCTGTAATAGCCACTACGCCTGATAGTAAGCTTATGAACATTAATATCAGATTCACTTGCCAAAATTTATATCCTCTGCTTAATAATCGATAATGGATGTGATCGCGCGCTGGTTTAAACGGCGAAGTTTTCTTCCAGATCCTTTCAATAATAACCCTTAAGGTATCAAATAAAGGCAGGATCATGATCCATAGCATGGTAACCGGCCTTGCAGCGGGATGTTGGCCTTGGGACAAGGCAACTAAAAACCATACCAGAATAAACCCTAATAGCATACTGCCTGCATCACCCATAAATACTTTTAGGCTTGCGTAGCGAGGCCATTGAAAATTAAAGATTAAAAATCCAAATAACGCTGCAATAACGATAAGAAGTAACTTAGTAACCACAATATTACCCACAAAAAATGCTAGTATCGCTAAAATTACCAATTGTACCAAAGCAATGCAACCTGCTAAACCATCTATTCCATCAAGCATATTCATTGCATTAATGACTCCGACAACAGCAAAGATTGTTATGGGCATACCTAAATAGCCTAAATGAATATTACCCAAAAACAATAAATTACCAAAATCTACGATATAATTTTTTCCCCAAATCACCATCAGTCCACCCGCAAAAATTTGCGCTAAAAAGCGAACTTTAGCGGTTAGCTCATGGAAGTCGTCTAATATCCCAGTGATAATCAGCAATGCTATCGCTGCAATAAAACTACGCCAAGGCAACAAGGAATAATTAATGCTTAACAAGGCAAAACTTATACCAACAAACATGGCTATGCCACCAACAAGCGGGACATTATGATTATGATTTTTGCGTCCACCGGGCCTATCTACTAGACCAACTCTTAAGGCCAATGGCCGTAGTATCTGTATGCTCAAAATTGTCACAAAAAAAGCAATCGTACAAGTAAATAAATCGCTTAAAACGTTTAAAGTTAAGTATTGAACCATTTTTAATATTCTATTTTTTTATCCGTAAACCGCTATTATAACCACTCTTGTGAATTGTTTAAAACTGATGACGCAAATAAAATGGGCGTGCAAAATCTACACGCCCAAGTGAAAATTAGCCAATTTTAATTTTATCTTTGTTTTTATCGATAATCGCTTGGCTAATACCCTTGATATGCAATAGATCCTCAATTGATTTGAAGGTACCATGTTTTTTTCTGTAGGCCACAATGGCAGCTGCTTTTTTCGTACCTATACTCTTGAGTGTTGCGAAAGTTTTTGCATCTGCTTTATTGATATCAATTTGAGATTGCATTATGTGGCTTTGAGTGTCTGTAACTTTCGCCTTGTCTATTGGTTTTGCATGTATTTCTTTCGCTAAACTCATCTGAAAAGACATAAGTAACGATAATAATAATGCAACCGTAGAAATGATTTTGATATGTTTCATAGAATTCTCCTTTTTTATAATTTAAACTCAATACAGATAGTTAAAAACCCGTATTAAAAGTTATTATCTCATTATCTAACAGAAAA